>NZ_KV840171.1:0-438 GCF_001839115.1 Staphylococcus sp. HMSC62B09 | reverse complement strand
CATCAGAATCGCTATCTGCGTCTGAATCGCTGTCCGCATCTGAATCATCTTTAGCACCATGGATGATTACTTCATCTTGTGGTTCTTCAATGATTTCTCCAGTTTCAGGATCTTTCAAGCCATCTTTACCTGGGATAACTTTAGTTTCACCTTCTGGTAAGTTTGGATCAATTTCTTCACGTGTACCATGAGGAATAATTTCAGGTGCATAGTTAACAATTTCGTCTATTGGTTCTTTCGTTACTTCCGTTGTTGGTTCGCCTTCGCCTACTTTTTCTCCCGTTAATGGATTAATTGTAGTTGGTGTTGTTGTTGTTTTTTCACCATTTTCACCTTTTTGAGCTACTTTATCAGGACTACCTGGTTCCATTGTTGGATCTAATACGCGTTTAGTTTCATATGGAATTTCTTCTTTAGTAACCTCTGGTTCGCCTGCTT
>NZ_KV840170.1:39320-48179 GCF_001839115.1 Staphylococcus sp. HMSC62B09 | reverse complement strand
ACATATTGTCATTCAGTTTTCAATGTTCATTTTTATTACCACAAAAATTAATTATACTCGTTATTAACTTTAAAGTCAATAACTTTTTATTAATTTTTGAAGTGTTTTAATGTTCGTTGATTTGTTTCGTTCAACAAATATATACTATACAGGCTTTCAGTCGTTTTAACAATGGTAAAAATTACACTAACAATAATTAAAAATCTATATAAAACCTTAATAAACGAACTAAATATATATTTAAATAAATTATTGTTCGTATTTAAAAAGAAATTGGAATGTAATACCCTATATTCAACACTTTATTCACTCAAATAACAAACTTTAAAAAATTTACGATTTTTTTAAGATAAATTAAAAAATCGCTATTACAAATCGAAATATAACTTTAATAGCTATATTTACTGACAATTTGTAAATAGCGATCCTATTTTACATTTCTGTTCTTCCAGCTATTGCTTTAGATAAAGTAACTTCATCTGCATATTCTAAATCTCCACCTACTGAAAGTCCTTGAGCTAATCTAGTTACTTTAATTCCAATAGGTTTCACTAATCTAGATATATACATTGCTGTTGATTCACCTTCTAAATTAGGATTCATTGCCAATATTAATTCTTTAACCTCTTCATCTTTTAATCTATCTATTAAAGTTGGGATATTAATATCTTCAGGCCCAATGCCATCCATCGGGGAGATAGATCCATGCAATACATGATAGAGACCTTTGTATTCTCTCATCTTCTCCATTGCAATAACATCTTTATCATCTTCGACCACACATATAACTGAACGGTCACGTTGCTTATCTTCGCAAATATAGCAAGGGTCGTTTTCAGTTATATGTCCACATACACTACAATAGGTAAGCTCACGTTTAACATCTACCAATGCTTTAGCAAATTGGACTACATCGTCTTCTTTCATATCTAAAGTATGAAATGACAGACGTTGAGCCGTCTTGGGACCAATGCCTGGCAGTTTCATGAAACTATCTATTAATTTAGATATCGGTTCTGGATAATGCATCTATAATTACATTCCCGGAATGTTTAAGCCTTGTGTATGCTTACCTAAACGTTCTTGAGTTAATTCGTCAGCTTTGTTCATCGCTTCATTTGTTGCTGCTAAAACTAAATCCTGTAGCATTTCAATATCATCTGGATCTACTGCTTCTTCTTTAATTTCAACATCTACAACTTCTTTATGACCAGTAACTGTAACTGCTACCATGCCACCACCAGCTGTACCTACAATGCGTTCTTCTTTTAATTTTTCTTGTTCTTGAGCCATTTTCTTTTGCATTTTTTGCATTTGTTTCATCATTTGTTGCATATTTCCGCCACCGCGCATAATATCATTTCCTCCTTGAATGTATTGACATTATCTTTTAATTTATATTTTATTATACATACGTTTATATTTATTGTCATGTATCTCTGTTTCATGACCCATTTCGACAATTCACTAACTAAAGTAAGTTCATTCTATTCATAAAATAAATTCTATTCTTCGTCTATTAAATGAACTGTTTCTTCTCCAAATAAATCACGTGCTTTCTGTGCTACATCAGTGTCTTGTTGCTCTTCTCTATCATCAGATGGCGTTTGATGTTCTTCTTTATCATACTGTTTTCTATTATTAATATATTCTGTTCGCACTCTCATCCATTGATCTGAAGGGACCCCAACTACTTCAACATTCTTATTGATGATATTTCTTACTACATTTTCAATGCTAGTTCTTTTCTCATCATCTCTATTCACAATTTCACAGTGAATTTCTTCATCAAATTGAATTAATACTCGTTTTTCACTAGCAGCTACAGGAATTGAGTTTTGTAATAAACTTACTAATGATTTTTTATCATTCTTTTTCGCATAATCTACTACTTCTAGCCAATGTTTCTTCAATAATTGAATATCTTCTTTATTTGCTTCATCTAATACCTTAGCAATATTTGTCATTGAAAATGTGCCTTTATTCTGACGTTTACCACGTGTGTTTGCTTGTGATGATTGTTGTTTAGAACTTGCTTGAGCAATACCTTGTGCTTTAAGTGTTTTCAGTTCATTTTCTAATTGTTCCATACGTTGCAATAACACTTCGTTATTAGGTTGTGATGCAACTTGAGTCGTTGCTACATTAGTAACGGTATCAGGTTGTGATTTCACCATTTCAGCAATTTTCACTAATAGTACTTCAAAGTGAACATTTTGATTCACACTAAATCGTATTGAAACTAATGTATCATTAATAATATCAATCATATGATAGAGCATGTCTAAATCAAAATTCATTAACGCATCAAATTCAGCGTGATTATTTACAGTTTTATTCATAATTGTATCGCGAACAAAATAAATCATGTCATTTATAAGACGGTTAACTTCTTTTCCTTCAGAAATAAATTGATGATAGCGTGTAAATGCATTTTTAACATTACCATCAACGACATCTTTAAATAATTCATTTAAAGCCGCTTCATCTACACTACCTGTTACGTCTAATGCGTCTTGTAGCGTAAGGTGCTCATCACCAAATGCGATAGCTTGGTCCATGATACTTAATGCATCTCGCATTCCACCTTCAGATGCTTTCGCAATAAACTCAAGTGCTTCATTATCATAATCTAACTGTTGTTCTTCAGCGACAAAGCGTAAACGATCAGTAATTTGTTCAGTACCAATCGCTTTAAAGTCAAAACGTTGTGCACGCGAAATAATTGTAGGCGGGATTTTGTGTGGTTCAGTTGTAGCAAGGATAAATATGGCATGTGCTGGTGGTTCTTCAAGCGTCTTTAATAGCGCATTAAAAGCCCCAGTTGTTAGCATATGTACCTCGTCAATAATATACACTTTATATTTCGACTCACTAGGTGCATACTTCACTTTATCTCTAATATTTCGAATCTCATCTACACCATTATTACTCGCAGCATCAATTTCGATAACATCACCATTCGTACCTTGTGTAATGCCTTTACATATCGCACATTCATTACATGGTTCACCGTCTTGAGGATTTAAACAGTTTATCGCTTTAGCAAATACTTTAGCAATACTAGTTTTACCAGTCCCACGAGGCCCACTAAAGATATAGGCATGAGACTGTTTACCTTTGGAAATGGCGTTACGTAACGTCTTAGTTACATGTTCTTGACCCACAACATCTTGGAAACTTTGGGGTCTAAACATTCGATACAAAGCTTGATAATTCACATCCGCACCTCCGTTAACAATTACTCTACATTATATCACGCATTATCATCTAAGTTTCAATGAATTTATTAAGTCATATCAGCATCTTGAACAATGCCATGGGGGTATTCATCCAGTTGATTCCATAAGAATTTCACACGCAAAGCGGATGGATTGGTTTCTTTTGAAAAAATATTATGTTTGTCCGCCGGTTCATAACCTACTTCTTCGAAATATGCCGGGCAACATCCCACAACAATAGTCGTATAATGTTGAGATTTAGCACGTTCTTCAACAGCTTGAACTAAAGCTTTACCTAATCCCTCATTACGATATGGTTTATCTACTATAAGAGAAGCTAATTCCAAAGCTTTGTACCGTTGATCATCCGCCTTTAGGTTAATTTCACTGAGCATGATGTGCCCTATAATATCGCCAGCTTCATTTTTTGCAATCACTTCAAGTTCATAATTATAGTTTAATGCTCTGCGTAATCTTGAAATGAGTTCTCTTTGCTTTTGACCAACACCTTGATCTTTGTCATCGTAACTTGATTCAATCTTATTTAATGTTTCAATATAATCCATTTCAGTTAATGTACTTAAGAACAGTCGCATAATGACACCCCTTTGATTAGTCCGAGCGGTCCCCATTTTATATTCGAACAAACCACTTTCCCATTTTATACTCATTCATACATATTCTATACAAAAAACGAGCCTGGGACAAAATCAATGTCTCAGGCTACAATTATATATTGGCAGTAGTTGACTGAATTAAAACTACACTTATAACAAGCATTTTTAATTTTAGTCAATCTTGCCAGGGCAGGACAATGAATTCATAAAAATTCCTGTCCTACTCCTCACTTAAATTTATATTTAAAATTTTATTTGTCTCGGTTAGTTTAAAATATTAAAAAACCGTACACCTTCGAATCGAGTGTGTATCACAAACGTTACCGAAGTCGACAGCTAAATCTCGGCTACCCTACGGCACATATGAGGATCCACTTAATGCTGCTTCCGTCAGGACCTGACATGATTCATGGGTTCATATTGCATAGGACCGAAATCTTCAAACACTACGTGCTTCGGGCAGACTTCACAAAAACACACCCTCAACAAAGGAATTAAGTCTCGCATAAAGCGGATTTCGAGTACAGGGAACCGCTACCTCCCCACCTAGCACGGTAAGTTTTATAATACTATAAACTTTCTTCAGATTGCAAGCGTAAAGTTTAAATTAGTAATTCAATGAATCGAAACCAGTACAATTTCATCTTATAATTTGTGTCGTCTTGAAAATTCTTGGAATTTAAACTCTGTCGCTAAATGCTTCGACACATTGTATTGGAATGGCATCGTATTATTTAAATAAACGACACTTCTCACTGTTGCGGTATATGGCGGTTGTATTTTCCCAAAAACATCATATTCTCTTTCAGTAAAAGGCTCAAAGGTAATCGACTTACTTGAATAACTGATATCTAATCCTAATTGCGTTTCTAAGTAATGATATATAGAATCTTTTGCCACTGAATTCGAAATATCGGATACTATTGAAGTTAAAAAGTAATCTTCATCCAAAATTTTGACCTTTTGATTGACATTTCTCGTGCGTACTACATGGATTAGTACATCATCATTACTAATATTCAATTGCTTTTTAACATGAGGAACTGAGTTTGCTTTAACCAATTCGTTAATGAGCACTTCCGTTTCATGCTTGAGACCAAGTTCCTCTTGCACTTCTTTGAAGCTAATCAATTCTGAGAACGGAAACTCCGTGATACCTTGATCTATTACAATGGACCCCTTACCCCTAATTTTTTGAATCATGCCATCATTTGCTAATAAATCTAATGCTTTTCTAACAGTCTCACGTGACGCTCCGTACAGCGTTAATAATTCATGTTCTGAAGGTAGTTGTTGTCCGTATGTATATTCGCCCTCATGTATTCGTTGTTTAAGTTGTTCATATATTGTTATGAATTTTTGTGTTGCCATTTGTTTCTCCATTACATCAACCTATTTACTTTTTATTGAACATTAATCACTACTGCACCAAATGGAGATATTTCACCATTTTCTATTGTACCGCTTTGAATTATCGTCGTCCCCTCACTATTAAGGTCTTCAGGTAATTTTATTGTTTCTTTTGAAAAGTTAGCAACGACTAGCCACGTTTGGTTGTCATAATTTCGACGATAAATGAATAACTGTGGATGTTCCATATACATCGGCTCGATATCACCATACGTGATGATATCGTGTTCATGACGTAATTTGATAAGTTCGCGATACGTGTGTAGTACAGAGGTAGTATCTTCGATTGCCGCTTCTACATTAATGTGTTCTGTATTGTTAGGAATATCAATCCATGGCGTACCTGAAGTGAAACCTGCTTGTTTCTCCGATGTCCATTGAATAGGTGTTCTAGAATTGTCACGTGATTTTTGACCTAAAATTGTTAGAACTTCACTTTCATCAATACCTTGTTGCACTAGATTATCGTAAGCATTACGCGACTCGACATCGCGATATTGCTGAATAGAATCAAAGTGTGGATCTGTCATGCCAATTTCTTCACCTTGATAGATATAAGGTGTTCCTTGCAACATGTGTAATGCGATTGCCAACATTTTAGCACTTGCTTGACGATTCTCTTCTGTAGAATCATCGCCAAAACGAGAAACAACGCGTGGCTGATCATGATTACACCAGAAAATCGCATTCCATCCTCCACCTTCAAATATTCCAATTTGCCAATCCATCAAAATTTCTTTTAATTTTAAAAAGTCTAATTTAGCGTTCGACCACTTTTCTCCATCGACATAATCTACTTTTAAATGATGGAAATTAAAGACACTACTTAACTCTTGTCGATCTGGTCTTGTATAATTGATACAGTTATCAATTGTTGTAGAGGACATTTCTCCTACCGTCATCATATCTTTATCACCAAACGTATGACGATTAAGTTCATGGAGATATTCATGTACACGTGGACCGTCAGTATAAAATTCTTTACCAATTTGTGGTGAATCTTTAAATTCACCTTTTGAAATAAGATTAATTACATCAAAGCGGAAACCATCTACACCAAATTGAATCCAATGATTAACAACCTCATATAAAGATTGTCTAACCTTTTCATTATCCCAATTTAAATCTGCTTGTGTAACATCAAATAAATGTAAATAATATTCATCCGTCTTCTCATCATATTGCCAAGCATTTCCACCAAACTTAGATTCCCAATTAGTTGGAGGGCCATCTTGAGAAGGCTTGAAGTAATAATAATCACGATAAGGGTTATCTTTAGAACTAATCGCTTCTTTAAACCATTGGTGTTCTGTAGATGTATGATTAATAACTATATCTAACATGACTTTTAAATCACGCTTATGCGCTTCGCTTATTAAAGTTTCAAGATCTTCCAATGTACCAAAGCGTTCATTTATTTTTAAATAATTACTAATATCGTACCCATTATCATTCATTGGGGATTCATAAACAGGAGTTAGCCAAATATAATCGACGCCTAAATATTGAATATAGTCCAACTTCTCAATAATGCCATTTATATCACCCTCACCATTACCTGTAGTGTCGTTAAATGATTTAGGATAAATTTGATAAACTACCGATTGCTTCCAATCTTTATGTGCCATAGATAGTCACCTTCCATTTAATTATAGTTTTATATGCATTAAAGACGCTCAAACACTTAACATGTGAAATTTGAACGTCTTCATTTATATTAATTATTTCGCTACAGCTTCGTCTGGCGTTGCCACCATTTTTTTAGCTTTAATTGTTGTAAATCTTGCAAAGATGATTGTCAAAATAGCTGGTATCACCATGGCAAGTAATGTGACTGGTATATAAATGAACCAAAATTCACTGTGGATTGATATGAATGCTGGAACACCACCTACACCAACACTGCCTAACACCTTATTAGCGCCAATAATGGCACCTAAAACGCTTGATGTACAAATAGCAGCGAAGAAAGGTACTTTTAACGGTAAGTTTACACCAAACATTGCAGGCTCTGTAACACCTAAAAATGATGATACACCTGAAGTTAATGCTAAACCTTCTTCTTTTACCATTTTACGTCGTTTATAAATAAACCATGCTCCAAAAGCAGCCGAACCTTGGCAAATATTAGAAATCGCAACGATAGGCCATAAATATGTACCACCTAGTTTACTACCCATTAATTGGAAATCTACTGCTAAGAACATATGGTGTAATCCTGTAATAACAAGTGGTGCATAAAAGAAACCATAAAGTGCACCGCCTAACCAACCAGCGTGCTCAAAGACAAATTGTACTGCTCCAGTTATACCTGTACCTACTGCAAGTGCAATCGGACCAATAATAATAAATGCTAAGAAACCTGTTACGAGTAGCGCTACTGGTCCAACAACCAACATTTTAATAGAATCATGAACAACTTTATTTAATGTTTTTTCAATGAGTGATAAGACATAGGCCGCAATTAAAACAGGCAACACTTGACCTTGATAATTTAATTGCTTAATTTCTAAGCCAAAAAGATTCCATGTCGGAATATGTCCTTTAGCAATATCGTATTGTGAGACTAATTGTGGATGCATCAAAATAAGCCCTAGTACCAATCCCAAAATAGGACTGCCACCAAACACTTTCATACTACTCCAACCAATTAAAGCTGGTAAGAAGATAAATGCTGTACTTGCAATTACGTTAATAATATTTGATATATCACCTAACTGCGGAAACTGTTCCACAAGTGGTTTAGGACCAAATAAGTCTTTCATGGTAAGTAAATTATTAATCCCCATTAAAAGACCCGCTGTAACTAATGCCGGTAAAATCGGTATAAAAATATCTCCCAATAATTTTATAAGTCGTTGTAACGGATTACCTTTCTTCGATGCAGCAGCTTTTGCATCATCTTTTGACGATTCTTCTACACCCGTTTCTTGAATAAATTGCTTATATACTTCGTCTACAGTACCAGGCCCAATAACAATTTGGTATTGGTTATCCGCTTTAAATTGGCCTTTGACAAGTGCGTTGTCGTCTAATGCATCTTTGTCGACTTTATTGTCATCTTTTAAAACTAAACGCAATCGAGTAACACAATGTGTTGCAGTGTCAATATTTTCTTTCCCACCAATTGCTTTAACGATGTCTTGCACGTCTTTTCTTTTTACAGCCACACCCTTCACTCCCTTGTTTATAATAACTCAAGTATAACTTGTCTAGACAAGTTTTGTAAAGGTTTTCATTATTGTGTGCTAATTTGTGCATTAAATTTATCACTGACTTCGGAGGCAATAAAAAAGACAAGTACTCAATATGTTATAAATTGAGTACTTGTCTTTTTTATATTTATTAGTCTTGGATTTTAATTATAATGGCGGAGGAAGAGGGATTCGAACCCCCGCGGCCCGTTAAGGCCCTGTCGGTTTTCAAGACCGATCCCTTCAGCCGGACTTGGGTATTCCTCCACTAATTAAATGTAAATTACTATAAAATTATTAAATGGCGGTCTCGACGGGAATCGAACCCGCGATCTCCTGCGTGACAGGCAGGCGTGTTAACCGCTACACTACGAGACCTAAAAAATGGTGACTCCTACGGGACTCGAACCCGTGTTA
>NZ_KV840170.1:38687-39220 GCF_001839115.1 Staphylococcus sp. HMSC62B09 | reverse complement strand
CGATCCCTTCAGCCGGACTTGGGTATTCCTCCAAAATTATATGGACCTTGCAGGACTCGAACCTGCGACCGAACGGTTATGAGCCGTTAGCTCTAACCAACTGAGCTAAAGGTCCAAATTATAATTCTACAACTAATAAGTAGTGGCGGTGGAGGGGATCGAACCCCCGACCTCACGGGTATGAACCGTACGCTCTAGCCAGCTGAGCTACACCGCCGTTATCTAGTTTGTAAATTTAATATGGTGGAGACTAGCGGGATCGAACCGCTGACCTCCTGCGTGCAAAGCAGGCGCTCTCCCAGCTGAGCTAAGCCCCCAAATTTTTTTAAGAAGTCGGGAAGACAGGATTCGAACCTGCGACCCCTTGGTCCCAAACCAAGTGCTCTACCAAACTGAGCTACTTCCCGTAAGAGAACGCGCCCGATAGGAGTCGAACCCATAACCTCTTGATCCGTAGTCAAACGCTCTATCCAATTGAGCTACGGGCGCAAAATTATATATGGTGCCGAGGACCGGAATCGAACCGGTACGGT
>NZ_KV840170.1:0-38587 GCF_001839115.1 Staphylococcus sp. HMSC62B09 | reverse complement strand
AAGCAGGCGCTCTCCCAGCTGAGCTAAGCCCCCATATTTTTTATATAATTAAAGTTCCTATCGGGAAGACAGGATTCGAACCTGCGACCCCTTGGTCCCAAACCAAGTGCTCTACCAAGCTGAGCTACTTCCCGTATGTAATTAAATAATAAATAAAATTTAAATGGCGCGCCCGATAGGAGTCGAACCCATAACCTCTTGATCCGTAGTCAAACGCTCTATCCAGTTGAGCTACGGGCGCTTTATTTAAGATGGTGCCGAGGACCGGAATCGAACCGGTACGGTGATCTCTCACCGCAGGATTTTAAGTCCTGTGCGTCTGCCAGTTCCGCCACCCCGGCACTATATTAAAAATAATGGAGCGGAAGACGGGATTCGAACCCGCGACCCCCACCTTGGCAAGGTGGTGTTCTACCACTGAACTACTTCCGCATATGGCTATTAAAATAATCGTATGAGCCATAGAGGATTCGAACCTCTGACCCTCTGATTAAAAGTCAGATGCTCTACCAACTGAGCTAATGGCTCAAAGATGGTGCCGGCCAGAGGACTTGAACCCCCAACCTACTGATTACAAGTCAGTTGCTCTACCAATTGAGCTAGGCCGGCTAATTAAGAATGGTGGAGAATGACGGGTTCGAACCGCCGACCCTCTGCTTGTAAGGCAGATGCTCTCCCAGCTGAGCTAATTCTCCAACGTGCAAGCCTGGCAACGTCCTACTCTAGCGGAATGTAAATCCAACTACCATCGGTGCTAAGGAGCTTAACTTCTGTGTTCGGCATGGGAACAGGTGTGACCTCCTTGCCATTGTCACCAGACAATAACTTACTCAATTAATTATAATGTCGATTGTTTTAATTTTCAATAGTTAATTTTACACTTTGTTAAAAATATCTTTACAAGTATTTTACAAAATTAAGTTTCGTTTTTGACGACTTTTATATCATACAACATTCAAAAAGCAAAGTCAACTAATTTTTGAAACTTTTTATTTAACAAGTTTATTATTTGTCGTTTCGCTTCTTTTGAACACTTTTACTATGTTAGCACATCTCAACCATATTGACTACACTTTTTTTATATTGTTTTACAATAACTTCTCTACTCTTTTTTACTTTTGTAACTTCCCCTTGATAATAACCCTTTATCACACCATTATATTTAATCCTTTAGTTTTATATAAATTGAAAACTAATTGTTCCTTTTGTCTCTTTTATTAACAATAACTGTCTCAAAATAAAAAAGAGATTGAGATATATTAGGTTAACATTTGAATAAACCTAAACTTTATCTCAATCTCTAATATTTAATTTAATCTATTTTTGTCTCATATAAGGGAATAATAATACGTCTCTAATAGATGGAGAGTCAGTTAACAACATAACTAAGCGATCGATACCGATACCTAAACCACCTGTTGGAGGCATGCCATATTCTAAAGCTTCAATATAATCTTCATCCATTTCATGCGCTTCATCATTACCTTGTGCTTTTTCAACAAGTTGTGCTTCGAAACGTTCACGTTGATCAATTGGATCATTTAATTCAGTGAATGCATTCGCATGTTCTCTACCTACGATAAACAACTCGAAACGGTCTGTAAATCTTGAATCTTCCGGATTTTTCTTCGCTAAAGGCGAGATTTCAATTGGATGTCCATAAATAAATGTCGGTTGAATTAACGTTTCTTCAACTTTTTGTTCAAAGAATTCATTTAAGATATGACCATATTTCATGTTATCAGTAATTTCAATATTATGTTCTTTAGCTGCTGCGATTGCTTCTTCATCAGATTTAATTTGATAGAAGTCTACACCTGTAGCTTCTTTCACTGCATCTACAATATGAAGGCGTGTCCATGCAGACTCTAGGTCAATTTCCTCTTCATTGTATTGAACTTTTGCAGAACCAAATACTTCTTGAGCGATATGTCTTACCATAGATTCAGTTAAATCCATGATATCGTGGTAATCAGCGTATGCTTCATATAATTCAATCATAGTAAATTCTGGATTATGTCGTGTTGATACGCCTTCGTTACGGAATACTCGTCCAATTTCATAGACTTTTTCAAGCCCACCAACAATTAAACGTTTTAAATGTAATTCAATTGCTATACGCATATAAAGCGTAGCGTCTAGTGCATTATGGTGCGTAACAAATGGTCGTGCTGCTGCACCACCTGCAATTTGATGCATCATTGGTGTTTCAACTTCTAAGAAACCTTGTTTATTTAAGTAATTACGCATTTCTTGAATAATTTTACTACGGTTAATGAATGTTTGAGTACTATCTTGATTTGTAATCAAGTCTAAATAACGTTGACGATAACGTTGTTCAATATCTTGTAAACCATGGAACTTATCAGGTAAAGGTCTAAGCGCTTTAGATAATAAAGTGAATGTCTTAGCTTTTACTGATAACTCGCCAGTATTTGTTTTGAACATTACACCTTCAATACCAACAATATCGCCTAGGTCTGCACCTTTCCATAAATTGTCGAAATCTTCTTCGCCAATTTGGTCCTTACGCACGTAAATTTGAATTTGACCAGTCAAATCTTGGACATGTGCGAAACCAGCTTTACCTTTACCACGTTTAGTCATCAAACGGCCGGCAATCGACACATGACTTTCATCTTCTTTATCATGTAATTCTTCTTTTGAGAATTCATCCCATTGTGATTTTAGTTCACTAGCAGTAGCTGAGCGCTCAAAACGTTTTCCAAATGGGTCGATTCCTAAATCAATTAATTCTTGTAGTTTTTGACGACGGACCTGCATTTGGTCATTCATTTCTTCTGACATAACTTTCTCTCCTTTAAATTTCATTTTAATGAAAATCATTCCATGGATTATTTCTAAATTGCTTATAGGATATCATATTACTAATATGGTGTTACTTAATTGTATTGTTTTACAAAATTGACATTACCTGTATCACTTTCAAAGTATGATCATCTCTATTTTCGCATTTCTATAATATTAATTAAATGCATAATTAATACTTCTTAACCTTTATATTTCTTCACTGTGTCATCTGGTATGACTAAATCAGAGATACGAGTATTTGAACGAGGTTCTATTTGTGTTGATGCAATATCATTTAATGGTATTAATACAAAAGCACGTTCACCCATTCGAGGGTGGGGAACTTCAAGGTCATCTTCTTCTATAACCTTATTTCCATATAACAAAATATCGACATCTAATGTCCTTGGACCCCAACGAATGTCTCTAACTCGATGTAATCGTTGTTCAGTTTCTAAGCAATATTTAAGAAGTTCTTTGGGCTCCAATTCTGTTTCAATTTCTAAACACAAATTTAAAAAATTGGGCTGCTCAGTATACCCCACTGGTGCAGTTTCATATATTGGAGAGATCTTAGTCACGGAAATACCTTCAATACTATCAATTATTTTTATAGCATCTTGTAATTGCTGTTCCCTATCACCAATATTGCTTCCTAAACCTAAATACGATTGTACCATTTAACGATTCTCCCTCACTATCTCTATACCTACGCCATCATAGTGACCAGGAATAGGTGGATTTTCTTTAGTGATTCTGACTTTCGTTTCCATTACACGATTATAGTGTGAATTTATACGTTTTGCAATACGTTCAGCTAGATGTTCGATTAAATTACATGGTGGACCTTCAACGATTTCTTTAACATCTTCAAACACTTCTCCGTAATGCACAGTATCTATCACATTATCAGATTGTCCCGCTTCTTCTAAATTCACTTTCAACGTAACATCTACTACAAAGATTTGACCTATCTCATTTTCAGCAGGTAAGGCACCATGGTATGCGTAAAATCTCATACCATTAAGAAAGATTGTGTCGTTCATCTTCATTCTCCTTTAAGAAATCCATACTTTGACCTAATCTAGCGTTTAATTGCACATTATGTACACGCACAGCTTTGACGCCTTTCATTATACCATAAGCTGTTGTAGCAGCTGTCGCCTCATCACGTTCTAACGCTTTAGTTTCTGTACCAATTATTTCTTTAATAAAACGTTTTCGACTCGTTGCTAATAAAACAGGATACTCAGTTGCTACAAGTTCATCTAAACGTGCCATTACTTCATTTTCTTCATCACGTGTTTTGGCAAAGCCAATCCCAGGATCTAGCCATATTTTATGTTTTGGAATTCCGGCCATTTCTGCTTTGTTCGCTTGAGTAATAAGTGATAATAGCATTTCTTCAACAACTGGTTGTTCGCGATGTCCGTTACCATTATGCATTAATACAACTTCAGCATCGTAAGCAGCCACAACATCAAGTATTTTAGGATCATATAACCCTGCCCATTGATCATTGATCATCGTTGCACCTAATTTTAAGCACGCTTCCGCTACTTCACTACGATATGTATCTATTGAAAGTTGAATATTAAATTTTGCAAGTTCTTTCACTACAGGAACTACACGCTCAATCTCTTCTTCCGTTGAAATTTCTGTGAATCCTGGTCGTGTAGAAATACCGCCGACATCAATGATATCCACACCTTCTTCTATCATCTCTTTAGCACGTTTGACCGCTTTATCCACTGAATTATACTTACCACCGTCAGAGAATGAATCTGGTGTCACATTCAATATTCCCATAATTTTTGTTTTAGTCATTCTTGTCACGTCACCCTTCGTTCTTTTAGAAAATGATATGTAGAAAAATATCTACTTTTGCTCAATAGTCACATATTAATGATACACTCATTTTCTAAACATTTCAGTTTTTATAATCGCCAAAAAACATGCAAAGTATTTAATAATTTAAAACAAGGTATTCATCTCTTCAAAAAGAAAACGCTAGCGAAGCAAAATTAAGCTTCACTAGCGTATAAATATTGTTTAAAAATTAATCATCGAATGAATATAAAGGTGTTGATAAGTAACGTTCACCATTACTTGGCAATACTGTTACAACTGTTTTACCTTTACCTAATTCTTTAGCTTTTTGAATTGCAGCATGAATTGCAGCACCAGAAGAAATACCTGCTAGGATACCTTCTTCTTTAGCAACGCGACGAGATGTTTCCATAGCTGTATCATTGTCTACTTTGATGATACTATCATAAATATTTGTATCTAAAGTATCCGGTACGAATCCTGCACCTAAACCCTGCAATTTATGTGGTCCTGGCTCACCACCACTTAATACTGGTGATGCTTCAGGCTCTATAGCAACGATTTCAACATTAGGATATTTTTCTTTTAAGACTTTACCTACACCAGATAAAGTACCACCTGTACCTACACCTGCTAAGAAAGCGTCGATTTGTTTACCTTCAAATTGTTCTACTAATTCTGGGCCTGTAGTTAACGCATGAATTTCAGGGTTTGCTGGGTTTTCGAATTGTTGTGGTTCAAAGTAACCATGCTCTTCTTTTAATTCTTTTGCTTTTTTAATAGCGCCTTTCATAGCTTCTGAACCTGGTGTTAAAACTAATTCTGCACCATAAGCTTTTAATAAGTTACGACGCTCAGAACTCATTGTTTCAGGCATTGTAAATACTGCTTTATAACCTTTAGCTGCACATACGAAAGCTAAACCGATACCTGTGTTACCACTTGTTGGTTCTACAATCGTATCACCTGGTTTAATTTTCCCTTCTTTTTCAGCTTTTTCGATCATAGCTAATGCGATACGGTCTTTTACTGAACCACCTGGATTTTGGTATTCTAGTTTTACGTAAACATCTGCTGCATCTTCATCTACAACGTTTCTTAATTTTACTACCGGTGTATTGCCAATAATTTGAGTAATGTTATCTACTGGTTTTTGTGCCATTGAAAAAACGCTCCTTTTAACTTTCATATTTAAAACTTAGTTTTTTTATCGGATATAACTATATTCTATCAGAATTTTCTAAAAAGAAAAAGCTAATTCTCTCATTTTAGAATTGAAGTTACATTTTACTTTTACATTATTTTAGTTTCCCTATAAAAAAGGCAATAAACACATGATGGTTTATCGCCTTTAGTATATTTTTAATTATGCATTCATTGAAGCTAATAGGTCTTCAAGTTCAGCTTCTGAATAATTATATTTATTACCACAGAAGTGACAAATAGCTTCCGCGCCATGGTCCTCTTTAATCATATCTTGGATTTCAGCTTCTCCTAAACCTTTAATTGCATTTAGAAACTTCTCATGACTACAGTTACATTCAAACTGAGCTTGCATAGTTTCTAAGATTTGAACGTTATCTTCACCAAGTATTTCTTTTAAAATACCTTCTGGCGTTAATCCTTGTTCAATTAATTTAGAAACGGGTTGCATATTATTTATAGCATTTTCTAATTTTGTTACAGTTTCATCTTTAGCGCCTGGCATTACTTGAATAATAAATCCTCCAGCAGCTTTAATAGAATTGTCAGGATTTACTAACACACCCAAACCAACTGATGAAGGTGTTTGTTCACTTGTCGCAAAATAGTATGTGAAGTCTTCTCCTAATTCACCTGATACAATCGGACTTGCACCTGAGAAATAGTCTTTCATACCAACGTCTTTCACTACTTGGATGGACCCGTCTGTACCAACTGCTCGTCTAACATCTAATTTACCTTGTTCATTTAATGGAAAATGCGTTTGTGGTTTATCCACATAGGCACGTACATTACCTTCAGCATCTGCATCTGCAATGATTCTTCCAATAGGGCCTTTACCATCAACTGTTACTGTTAATTTTTGTTCACCTTTAAGCATCGAACCCATTAATAAAGTTGCTGTCATTGTTCTGCCCATAGCAGCTGAAGCTGTTGGCCAAGTGTAATGACGTGTTTGTGCTTCTTGCACTGATTCAGTTGTTAGCGCAGCGTACGCACGTATTTCTCCTTCGTAAGCTAATGATTTTACAATATAATCATGTGTCATCCTTATAAACTCCTTTAGTACATTTATTTTTATATTGATATTATTTATGCTTTAATCTTTCAATTATTTCTACATTTTCCCTTTAAGGATACTTATTCTACACTTGTTTAATAAGAATATGAAGTAACTTGCTTTCAACTCTAATGTTGTCTCTTTCACGATCACTACATATTAAAAAATCTCCTTTGACTAAGGGGCATTGCCTTACTCAAAGGAGATAATAATCCAGTTTAAACTTATCTATTGCTAGGGTTGTTTGGATCGTTTGGATTATATGGCTTATCGATATTTGGAGATTGTTCATGACCTGTGTCTTCTTCATTATTTGAATGTCCACGATGTTGATCATTATCTTCTTTACGATCTTCTCGCATGTCTTCTTTACCTTCTTCTAGTTGTTCTTCGCGGATATCATCGTAAGATTTACCATATTTACCTTCGCTATAGTCAGAATCTTCATCTTTAACAACACGAGCAGCATCATAATCTACTTCAGGTAATACACCATCATAGAATAATGAACGGATTTGTTCAGCTACTAATGTTTCTTCTGTTAACAATGTTTTAGCGATAAGTTTAAGTTCTTTTTCATGGTCTAATAAGATTTGTTTACAACGTTCATATTGTTCTTTAATAATACGTTGAACTTCTTTATCAATTTCATAAGCGATTTGACCAGAATAGTTAGGTTCACCTTGCATATCTTTACCTAAGAATACTTGTCCACCGTCGCTAGATGAGAATTGTAATGGTCCAAGTTTTTTACTCATACCATACTCAGTAACCATAGAACGTGCAATTTGAGTTGCTCTTTCGAAGTCATTTGATGCACCAGTTGATACTTCATGGAAATTGATATCTTCGGATACACGACCACCTAATAAACCACAAATTTTATCTAATAATTCAGGTTCTGTCATTAAGAAACGATCTTGTTTAGGTAACATCATTGCGTAACCACCAGCTTGTCCACGTGGAACAATTGTTACTTTATGAACAACTTCTGCTTCATCAAGTACCATACCGATAACTGTATGACCCGCTTCATGATGAGCCACAATATTACGTTCTTTATCTGAAATGACACGTGATTTTTTAGCTGGACCAGCAATAACACGGTCTGTAGCTTCTTCAATATCACGCATGTCAATTTTGTTTTTACCTTCACGTGCAGCAATTAAAGATGCTTCATTTAATAAATTCTCTAAATCTGCCCCTGAGAAACCAGGTGTTCTTTGTGAAATAGCTTTTAAGTCAACAGTTTCATCAAGTGGTTTGTTTTTAGAGTGTACGTGAAGAATAGCCTCACGACCTTTAACATCTGGACGGCCAACTTGAATTTGTCTATCGAAACGACCAGGGCGTAGTAATGCTGGGTCTAAGATATCAGGACGGTTAGTTGCAGCAATCATGATAATACCTTCGTTTTCACCGAAACCATCCATTTCAACTAGTAATTGGTTAAGCGTTTGTTCACGTTCATCGTGACCGCCACCAACACCTGCACCACGTTGACGTCCTACTGCATCAATTTCATCGATAAAGATAATACATGGTGCATTCTTTTTCGCATTTTCGAATAAGTCACGCACACGGCTTGCACCGACACCAACGAACATCTCAACAAAGTCTGAACCACTGATTGAGAAGAAAGGTGCACCTGCTTCACCAGCTACGGCACGTGCTAATAATGTTTTACCTGTACCAGGAGGGCCTACAAGTAATACACCTTTAGGTATTCTTGAACCCATTTGTTTGAATTTCTTATTATCTTTTAAGAAATCTACTATTTCAATTAATTCTTGTTTTTCTTCATCTGCACCAGCGACATCCGAGAATCGTACACGACGTTTTTGATTATCGTACATTTTAGCTTTGGATTTACCAAAGTTCATCATACGACCACCACCGCCGCCACCTTGTGCTTGGCTAAGGAAGAAAATGAATAGGAAAGCAATAATTAATACAGGAATTAATGTTGTCAACATACTTACGAAGACACTTTGTTTCTCTTCTTCTTTAACTTTAAAATCTAGTCCTTTTTGGCTTTTTGCTTCATTTGTAATTTTTTGTAAGTCTTTTTCGTTATTGTATAAAATCGTTGAAGAGTAATCTTCATCATTTTTTGTTTTACCACTTACCAAGTACACATTTTGCTCAGGTTGGATTTCTAAGGTCTTTAAATCACCTTTATCCAATTTCTCTACAAACTGTGAATAGGAAAGTTGTTTCGGTGTATTGCCATTCCCATTTATGTAAGAAAATACGCCGAATATAATAACGCCAATAATTGCGATAACAAGCACATTGCGAAAAGCTTTTTGCATGCGTCATTTCCTCCTATTTCTATAATAAAGCTAACAAAAATTGTAACACAAAACTTCTCTTAAAGGCTAGCATTTCAACTTTTGTAATACTTTTCAAAATCCTTGTGTTATCAAACTTTTTAAAACTTAAGTTCTCTAAAAAACGATAAGTTTTTAAAATGTGTTTAAGCATATAAAATGAGTCTACACTAATTCATTTATTAAGTATAGTTATTATATCTTAAACACGATTTAATTATATTAACATCTAAATGAATTTCACTTATTTGTTATAAATTTCTGGTTTTAATGTGCCGATATACGGTAAATTTCGATAATGTTCAGCGTAATCCAATCCATAACCTACAACAAATTCATCAGGAATTTTCTTACCAACATATTTAGCTTCAATATCAGCTTTACGACGATTTGGTTTATCCAGTAATGTAACAATTTCAAGTGAATTAACTTTACGTGATTGCAATAACTCAGTAATTGATTTCAATGTTGTACCTGTTTCTAAAATATCTTCAATGATTAGGACGTCTTTATTTTCAATAGATGAACCTAAATCTTTTAAGATTTGAACTTCACCAGTTGATTCAGTTCCGCCATGATAGCTTGAAACATCCATAAAATCAATTGCTAAAAGTGTGTCGATGCGTTTAATTAGGTCTGCCATAAACATAACAGAACCTTTTAGAATACCCACACATACAAGTGGTTTATCTTTATAATCTTTAGTTAATTGTTCTCCTAAATCTTTACAAATATTTTGTATATCTTCTTCAGTTAACAATATTTCTTTTAAGTCGTCTTTCATTCGTTATTCATCTCCAATTTTTTTGATTTCTATATGTTGATTATATGCTTTAGCAATATATAAATTACCTACAGCAATAATTTGATGGTATTGATCTTCAATTAATGGCATTTGCATGCGCACATCATTTGGAATTTTGTGATCTATAAACAAACGACTCACTTTTTTATGACCTTTTTGTCCATTTAGTTCGACTTTATCTCCATTGTGACGAGTTCGTATCAATAATGGTAATTGTTGTTTAGGAATCGTCGGATGTATAACAACGAGATAATGTCCGAAACGATATGTATCTGCATCATTCACGATTTGATTATCTAATAATGACGGCTCATTTTTCGCCAATATAATAAATTTATCATATGCTATTTGAATTATCCATTTTTCAGTGAGGGATATCTCAAATTGTGCGATTTGATTACTAATCTGATCAAACCATTCATGATATTGTTTCTCTGAAAATGCCTTATTCAACTGAAGTTGTTCGAAGAGCTGATCTAACAATATCATTTTAGTTATATCATCAAGTCGATTAAATACATTTCGTGAAAATTGTATTTGAGTTCCATTTTTATTAATTAGACAATCATTCTCTATAAAGGATTGGGCTTTTTTTCGATTCTCCTGTAATTGAATATCATGCCAACGTTTCAATTTTAGTAAATGCGTGCTATCAAGATCTGCATTTTGATTAATCGCTGGTAATAGTCGATTGCGAATGTCATTTCTAACATATTTATTGTCACTGTTTGAGCTATCTTCATAATAAGGAACTTGATATTTGTGCTGATAGTCGCGTATGTCTTCTTTTGAAACTTCAAGTAATGGGCGACATATTGTGTAATGATTACGAATTGATTGAACATCTATCCCTAGAGTACTTCGTGTAGAACGTCCAGTAAATAGTCTATAGAAGATTGTTTCTAGCTGGTCATCTAAATGATGTGCTGTAAGTAATACATCTGCATCTAACCTTTTCATCATTTCGTCAAACCACTCATAACGCAATTGTCGAGCATCAGCTTGTATACTCTTCCCTTGCGCTACTACATCAGTTAAATTCAAACGCTTTACATAGCAAGGTATCTCATATTGTTTACAAAATGCTTCTATAAACGCTTCTTCCTTATGTGATGCCTCTCGTAAGCCGTGATTAACATGAAGACAGGTCAATTGTTTATAAGTACGAGATGATTGTGAAAGTAAATTGTGTAAGAGTGACATACTATCTATACCTGTCGAAACAGCAATCACAACATGATCAGTATTGCTCCATAGTGACGTATTAACTTTCAACACAAAGACCTCCTTAATAACATGAATATACCTTATTGCAATATTACAATGTAGTCATCAAAAAAAGAGTGGAACTAAAATTCATTGTTGAATTTTAAGTTCCACCCCGCAAAAATAACATATCTTACATAAAATAAAGGGCAATTCGATAGGACGACAATTGTTTATCTTACGGTGAATGTTACCTTTGCTATTACCAATTGTTATATAAATAATATATTATAAATTAGCGTCTTGAACCTTTACCACCACGTCTTGATTCAGTTTGTCGTTTAATAGATGTTAATTTATCTTCACTATCTTTTAAGAAATTGCTTAATTTCTTTTCAAAATCTTCACCTTTTTGTTGTGGTGGTCTATTGTGATTTGATTTATGTTGTGGTCTACGAGGACGATCTTTTGCTTTTTTTATTGAAAGGCTAATTTTACCGTCATCTGCAATAGATAAGACTTTAACTTCAACTTCGTCTCCAACTGATAGGTGATCTTCAACATTCTCAACATAGTTATCAGCCACTTCACTGATATGAACTAAGCCACTTTTCCCTTCAGGTAACTCTACGAATGCACCAAATTTTTTGATACCAGTAACTTTACCTTTTAGCTTGTTTCCTACTTCGATTGACATATTCTAAATAAATCCTCCCAATTTTGATTCGATTTTAACCTTATTATATTCCTGTTTTAATATTTTCACAATGCTATAAAACCAGATAATTCATTCTTATTTAAGAAAAACGATTATCCTTAATGTTATCAGTTGTCATTAGAGGATTTAGACTTAGAATCATCATTATTAGGCAATTTAAAAATAACTTCACCTTTATTGCTCAGGTAATAATCGTCTCTTGCTACTTTCTCTATGTAGTCTTTATTATTTAAATTACTAAGTTCTTCTTTTAATGCGATTTCCTCGTCTTGCTTTTTCTGAAACTGTTCCTCTTTATGTTTACGCTCAACTGCTGCTTTATCATTGCTTTGTTTTTGGATGACAAGCATGATGGATAGAATAATTATGATTGCTAATAATATCCCACCGAATACAGTTACTCTTCGTCTAACAACGCGCATTTTCTTTTGTTGTCGTTGCTTCTTTCGATTCTTTTCGGAGGTATACTGATTCCCTATTTCTTCTACCTTTTTACTCATTGCTTGTCACCTCCTTCAGTCTATTCTTCTTCAAATTGGTTCTGATTAATACGTTCTTCTTTAATTAAATCGTACATACCTTTAGCGTTTTCTTTAGAAGCATGTTCACTTAAACCAGTTACTTTAACTGTAACAAGCTTTTGTCCGAAACGAATAACTAATTCATCTTCTACCTTAACATCTGTTCCAGCTTTAGCTACATTTCCATTAACGGTAATACGTCCTTGATCACTTATCTCTTTCGCTAAAGTACGACGTTTAACAAGTCGCGATACTTTTAAATATTTATCTAATCTCATAAATCTTTCTCCCCTTGTTGCAAAAAGTTTCTAAGGGTTTCTTCATCAAAATCCTTATTTTTGGTTTTATCATACAATGCCATGAAGTGGTCTGCAAATACTTTCTCAAATTTAACTCGTGGTGCTTTACCTTCTTTACTTTTAGCTGTCTGCCAAATGTCATTTAATTCTTCTATCGATGCCGCTTTTTCATCACCAAAAATATGTGGATGACGACGAATCATCTTAGCACTTAAGCTTTCAATGATTTCTTGAATGTCCATATAGCCTTCTTTTTTGCCAATACTTGCATGTAAGAGAACTTGAAGTAAGATATCTCCTAATTCTTCTATCATGTGCCAATCATCTTCATTATCAATTGCTTCGAATAATTCAAAGCTTTCTTCCAATAGATAGCGTTTGAGGGAGGCATGAGTTTGAACACGATCCCATGGGCAACCAGTTTCATCATCGACTAAGCAATTTATAATCTCTACTGCATAATCAAAGTTTCGATATAATACTTCATCATTTGTCACTTTAGGAACGTAGACACTTGTTAAATTATTAAATGCGTCTTCGTGATGGTCAAGTTCAAATAAAGGTACCTCTAGTACAGAGGCGCCAGTGCTATGTGCGCCAGTCACTACTTTGACTGGAAAATCATCTGGATAATGTTCCATCAAAGTGATTTTAATATCTGCTGCAACCATAGCACTATATACCTGAGTAATAAGTGTATGTGTACGCACATTTAATAACTGTTCGGTTAATGCCGTACCATCTAACAAAGTGAAACCATCGTTTGGATCTTGGTTAATCGCTGCGAAAATATCATCTATAAAACTTTTACCACCTAGCATTTTAACATTCACGTCTTGATGATGGTCATTGTAGTCTAACAACTTAGCCGTCGTTGTTTCAGCTACACGTGGATGTCCAGGTACGGCATAGACAACATCTTGTGCTTGCGCTTTTTCAATTAATACATCAACAATTTGTTGATACACAGAATCGAAATCTTCATTCTTTTCATAAATAGTATCAAAACTTTCGAATTTAAGCTCATCTTGTAATTGATTAATTACAGGATGGTCTAGTGTCCTAGTATAAACAAGCGGTTGTTGTATTAAAAAACGATAGATACCAAGTGGCAACTCATCTAAACCGTAGTTTCCTAAACCAACAATTGTAATTGTATGTGTCATTAATGTCGTCCTTTCTTTATATGATAAAGCTTTTCGCCAAATGGCAAATGTTTTAATTCTCTATAACCTAAGATGTTCATATATATAACTAATATTAATAATACGGCAATGCCTATGATTGCCACAACAACTAACTCTATAAGTCCACCTATACGTCCCGCTTGAGGTAATACCTGCATACTAATTTGAATGATTATCGTCATGATGACAAGCGCAGTAAACATTTTCAAAATGAATGGTTTCATTTGACTAAAGTGATACTGCTTAAGCACTTCTTTATGCAGTATAATTACAAAACAAATAAGGGACAAAACAGTGCTAATACTAGCGCCAGCAATACCATAATGATGAATCAATAGGGCGTTAAGTATCCCTTTCACTACTAAGCCAATAGTTACACCAATCAATATTGGACGAATGCAATTGAGTACTTGTAATAATGCAATATACATCATTATAAGCGATACACAGATAACCGTTAACATATAGGATCCAAGTGTAAAACCTAAACTATTGGTCTTAAAGAAGACTGCATTCATCATAGGTAATAAATTAATTAATCCTATACTAGCTGCTGAACTAATTAATATAGTGATTTTAAGCGATGCATTAGCGTAACGATTCATTTTAATTTGATTTCGTTGTTCGATTGCTTCAGTTAAAAGTGGGATTAACACAAAACTAAAAGTTGTCGTAACAATTAAACCCATTTGTATAAATGAAGCTCCACGATCATAAATTCCTTTTTGCATGATTGCTTCTTTAAAATGTAGGCCGTGTGATTGTAGCGTATGAACAATTGTAAAGCTATCTATAAATTGCCATAATATGACCAATAATTGGCTCAATGCAAATACAAGTGTAGCCATAAGTAAGTCTTTCCAAGGTATATTTGCTGATAAATTCTGCATCTTAAAAGAGAAAGGTTTCATAACTATTAAAAAGAGACTTGAACCTAAAAAACCAAGTGCAGAAGCTAAAATAGCAATCGTTCCTGCTTGATATATTGACCAATCTTTACTCATAAATAAACCAATGGCTACAATGATGAGACCAACACGAATGATTTGTTCAATAACCTGGGAAATAGCGGGTATATTCATACGTCTTTGACTTTGGTAATAACCACGACACACACCTAATATACCAATAAATAAATAACTCAAACTTGCCATTCGTATCATAGGTGCAAGTCTTGAATCTCCCATCAATATAGCCACTGGGTGCGCTAATAATAAGAGCATTAAAAATATTACTATGCCTAACGTTTGAAATCGTATTAGCACTTTTGAAAACGAAGATGGTTGTCCATTAATACCTAGCGTTTGCGTTACCGCACTTGGAATAGCATTCATAGATAAAATCATCCCTAGCGCCACAATTGGATATATTTGTTGATAAGCATACAACCCAGTATCTCCGAGAACATTTTGGTAAGGCACTCTGTAAATTGCACTTAAAATTTTAACTATGATGAGTGCAAGGGTTAGAATCACAACGCCATTGAACGCTGTGTGATTAGAGGGTTCAATGTATTTGAACTCGTTTGAACTCTTAGATGATAACGATTGTGTAGATTTAGATTCTGATATGCTTTTAGTTTTCATCTTCAATAACCATACTTCCTTCAAGACATCTCACAAGGAATTTCAAGTTATCTAACCATTGCTTAGACTTGGTAAGTGTTACATGCATGCGATTTTCTTTAACACCTAGTTTCATTGCACGTCCTAAAGGTTGTGTTTGTTTAAACAGTTCTTCACCGTTCATTTGTCCTGTTGATTTCACTGATAATGACACTTCAATTTGCTTACCTTTATCTTTAATTAAAGTTACCCCTGCATGTAGCGCATGTATTTTAATTTCAACCATTTCAAGTAAACGTTCAACTTCAACTGGATAATCATTGAATCGATCTATCAATTCATCTTTAATATCAAATAATTGTTCTTCTGTTTCGACTTTACGTAGTTTTTTATAAATTTCAATTTTTGCTTGCTCATTTTGAATGTATTCTGCAGGTAAATAGGCATCTAAGTTGAGTTCCATTTCTACTTCTGGTGCATCTGGTTCTTCTTTAATACCACGTTTTTCATTAACCGCTTCTTCTAACATTTGTGAATACAAGTCAAAGCCAACCGAATCAATAAAGCCGTGTTGTTGTTTACCTAGTAAGTTTCCGGCACCACGAATATTTAAATCACGCATGGCAATTTTGAATCCTGAACCCAATTCAGTAAATTCTTTAATAGCTTGTAATCTTTCTTCTGCAGTTTCAGTTAGCACTTTATTCGCAGAATGTAAGAAGTATGCATAGCCAATTCGACTTGAGCGTCCTACACGACCGCGCAATTGATACAATTGGCTTAATCCAAAGCGATCTGCTTCTTCAATGATTAGAGTATTCGCATTAGGTACATCTACACCTGTCTCAATAATCGTTGTAGTCACTAAAATATCAAATTCGCCATTAATAAAGCTTAGCATTGTTTCTTCAAGATCACGTTCTGTCATCTGACCATGTGCAACGGCAATATTAGCATCCGGCATTAACATCTGTAATTGTTCACGTTTTTCATAAATGGATTGAACTCTGTTGTATAAATAGAATACCTGTCCATCACGTGATAATTCTCGTTCTAAAGCTTCTTTAATAAAATTATTATTTTGTTCTAACACATAAGTTTGTACAGGGAAACGATTTTCTGGAGGTGTCTCAATGACTGATAAATCCCGTACACCTAGCATACTCATGTGTAATGTTCTAGGAATAGGCGTTGCAGTTAACGTCAGTACGTCTACATTCGTCTTCATTGTCTTAATACGTTCTTTATGACGTACACCAAAACGTTGTTCTTCATCGACTATTAATAATCCTAAATCTTTATAATGAATATCTTTGCCTAACAATTTATGTGTTCCAACAACAATATCAACGTATCCTGATTTAAGACCTTCTTTAGTTTCTTTGACTTCTTTAGTTGAACGGAATCGACTAATCAATTCAATTTGTACCGGAAAATCCTGCATTCGTTCAATTAACGTTTCATAATGTTGTTGCGCTAAAATCGTTGTAGGTACAAGAAATGCAACTTGTTTCCCTTCCATTACTGCTTTAAAAGCTGCTCTAACAGCAACTTCTGTTTTACCATAACCTACGTCACCACATAATAGACGATCCATTGGTCGCTCGCGTTCCATATCACCTTTAATTTCGTCTATCGATTTCGCTTGGTCAGGCGTTAATTCATATGGGAAGTCCATTTCAAATGCACTTTGCTCAGCGGTATCTTCACCGTATTGATAACCTACCGACATTTCACGTTCTTTATATAATGCGATTAATTCATCAGCAATATCTTCGACACTTTGTTGAACTTTAGCTTTTGTTTTCTTCCATTCTGAGCCACCAAGTTTATTTAATTTAGGCGACTTATCTTCTGAAGCAACATATTTTTGAACTTGATCCATTTGATCGACTGGTACAAAGAGTTGGTCTGTGCCTTTATATTGCAATTTAATATAATCTCGGTGAACATCTCCAACTTCTAAAGTTTCAACACCAAGATAACGCCCTACCCCATGATGTACATGTACGACGTAGTCACCGACATTAAGGTCTTGATATGACTTGATTTTTTCAGCATTAGATAAAGTTTTAGTACGTTTACGCTGTTTCTTTTGTTTTGTTTTGAACAATTCTCTCTCAGTTATAACAACAAGTTGCATATAAGGTAATTCGAAACCTTCTGAAAGACTGCCTTCTGTAACAACGACTTGGCCAGATTTAATGTCATTGTGAACATTAGTAACAGTTGGTATATGCATCTCATTCAACATCGATTGAATTCGTTCAACTTTCGTTTCAGTTTCTACTAACACCACGATATGATAGTCGTTGTGTACATAGCGTTGGAATTCAGAACGCATAATATCGTATTGCACATAAAACTGTTGTACTGGTTTACAAGAAAACTTAATAATATGTTGTAACTGAACAGGCATAGTGGACGTAAACAAAGTGAAGTACGTCACTGGATAATCCTTCAATAACGACTCAAAACCATCAAATTGCATAAATGATTGACCGATAAATCCGTTTCCACTTTCTATTAAGTTCTGAATGAAATCGTCCACTTCAGTTGTTAGCGTCTTTTCAGTTTCTTTAATACGGTTATATTCGTCAGCTACAATGATGGCGTCTTTTGCAAAATAGTCAATAAGCGTTGAAGGTTGCTCGTACATAAATGCCACCAAGCGACGTAATAATTGATGATCAAAAAACGTTGTTTCAAATAACTTAAAACTTTCATATGTCTCTTTCAAATCATTACGAACAGACTTGTCAATTTTTGGTCGTGTTGTTTCATATGCGGTTTTCAATTCTGATTGTAAATGTTGAATGACATCATCTGTAATAATGTAATCACTTGCTGTTGTGATTGAAACTTCTTCAATATTGTCATTTGAACGTTGCGTCTCAACATCGAAGTCACGAATTGAATCAACTTCTGTATCAAACAATTCTATTCGAACAGGTTGACCTATGAGAGGGTGAATATCGATAATACCTCCACGCAATGAGAACTCGCCGATATGTGATACAACACTCTCGCGACGATATCCCATATTCACTAATTTATTTAAGAATTCATCGACATCTATATCCTCGCCTACTCTAATCGTAATTTGATGATCTTTCCAAAGTTCAAACGGTGTGAGCCACTTTTTCAATCCGTTCAAAGGAACGATAAATAACCCTTTCTTATTATGAGCTAAGGCAGTCAGTGTTCTTACACGTTCACTCATAAGTTGAGGGCTTTGCGTTGAAAATTCTTCAGTCATAATATCTTGTACAGGATATTTATAAACTTCAGAATGATCGACATATTGTAAAATATCAGTTTCTAATTTATCTGCTTGATATAAGTTGTTAGTGATTAACAACATTTGTTTTTGATCTTTTAGATACTTTTCAGCGATAATCGTAGCTTTCGCAGAGGGAGAGAGACCAGTTACAAGAATGTTTTGATGACCGAATACATCATCGAGTTCCTGGAAACGTTTATCATTTTGAATATAGTCTGAAATGATAGATCTCAATTGACTTCTCCATTATATTGATTCATTACATGGTCGAAGCGTGAACTTTCAATAAAAGCTTCCACAGCATGTGCTGAATGTTCAATCACTTTATCCATAGTAATCATCTCTTCTTTTGAAAATTTCTGTAATACATAATCAGGTACTGACATACCATTCGTTGGTCTCCCTACGCCAATACGAATTCGTTTAAATTGATCTGTACCTAAATGTTTAATGATAGACTTCATACCATTATGTCCTCCAGCACTACCTTTTTGGCGCAAGCGGATTTGACCTTGAGATAAATCTAAATCATCATACAAGACGATTAAATCTTCCACTTCAACATTATAGTAATCCATTAATGGCCCTACTGCTTCACCAGACAGATTCATCATAGTCATTGGTTCAATAAATAGAACCTTGTCACCATTTAAACGTTCAATAGTATAAGCACCTTTAAATTTTTGTTTATCTAATGAGAAATTATGTTTCTTCAAAATGTAATCAATGACTTCAAAACCGATATTGTGTCTTGTTAACTCAAATCGCTTGCCTATATTCCCAAGACCCACAATACATTTCATACGATGTTACCTCCATTGTGATTCATTTATAACGACTAACTGAATAGAATTGTGCATATATCAATTATTCATTATTTTATAACATTCCCTATAATAACACAAAAAGGGAGTAGAACAGAATTCATTAAGAATTCATGTTCCACTCCCATAAAGATAACAATCAACGAATTATTCTTCGTCTTTATTTTCTTCTTCGCTATCTTCTTCTTTTTCTTCACCAACTACTTCAGGTTCTTCAGTTGCTGCTTCACCTTCCATAGCTTCAACTTCTTCTTCAGTAGGTTCATCAGTTGGAGGAACTACTGTTACAACAGATTCTTCTGGGTCATTTTCAATTGTGAAATCGCCAGAAACTTTAATATCTGAAACTGAGTAGCTGTCATTAACTTCTAATTCAGTAATGTCAACTTCAATTGATTCAGGGATATTTTCTGGAGTTGCTGTAACTTGTAAGTCGAATAATGGTTGTTCAACTACGCCACCTTCTTTAGCACCAGCAGCTTCACCTACTAATTGAACTGGTACATCAACAGTACGTTCTTCAGTCATGTTGATTGCTAAGAAGTCGATGTGTGTAATTTGGTTTTTAAGTGGATCAAATTGATAATCTGACACCATAACTTTGATTGATTTAGAACCAACGCCTAAATCGATAACACCGTTACGTCCTACTTCACGGATAACTTTGATGAATTCAACTTCATCAACTTTAACTGAAGTATTTTTAGTACCATAACCATAAACTACTGCAGGTACTTTACCTGTATTACGTAATTTTTTAAGGTCAGAACGTGTTTGTTTACCTTGACGGATGATTGACTTTAATGAAGCCATTCGTATTTCCACCTTTCATTTTCAAGTCTAGATACTTATTATCGTGAGAATATAAAGTTCTGGACTTCCCTTCACTTACCCATCAACTTTATAAGTTGCTTGCAAGTGTTTATTAGTTCGTAAAACCACGAACGAATGTATTATACACGGTTGAAATGTATAAGTCAAACGCAATTGTAAACTTTAGTCAAATAATACACTTACTGATTCACGTTCATATACTCGAATAATTGCTTGAGCAAGTAATCCAGCTACTGATAATTCTTTAGTGTTTGACGGTTTACGTGTGTCATCTAATAAGATTGAATTTGTAACGATTAATTCTTTAATTGCTGATTTCTCGATACGCTCCTTAGCAGGACCTGATAAAACTGGGTGTGTACAACAAGCATACACATCTTTAGCACCTTTATCTTTTAAAGCTTGTGCAGCTAAAGTGATTGTTCCTGCTGTATCGATAATGTCATCAATAATAATCGCAGTGCGTCCTTCAATTTCACCAACAATATTCATTACTTCTGCTACGTTTGGTTTAGGACGTCGTTTATCAATAATTGCAATCGGAGTTTTTAAAATGTCAGCAAGTTTACGTGCGCGTGTAACGCCACCGTGGTCCGGTGATACTACGACACATTCTTCTGGGTCAATGTTAGGGTCATTCTCAAAATGTTGACCAATGATTGGTACACCCATTAAATGGTCAATTGGAATATCAAAGAATCCTTGAATTTGTGGTGCATGTAAATCTAATGCAATCATGCGATTAGCACCAGCTGTTTCAATTAAGTTAGCTACTAACTTAGCTGTAATAGGTTCACGGCTACGTGCTTTTCTATCTTGACGTGCATAGCCATAATATGGAACCACAATATTGATATTAGCTGCTGATGCACGCTTACAAGCATCAATCATGATCAATAACTCCATCAAGTGTAAATTAACCGGATTTGAAGTTGGTTGGATAATGAAAACATCACATCCACGAATACTTTCTTCAATATTGATTTGAATTTCTCCATCGCTAAAGCGTTTAACAGAACATTTCCCTAATTCAATCCCTACTCGATCAGCTACCTCTTGTGCTAATGGCTCATTTCCTTTTAAAGAGAAAATCTTTAAAGATGAATTTTTGTATTCATTATTTAACATTTATAGTCCTCCAATTTTTAACTTAGACACTTTCATTATATAAAAAATTAATCGCTTTTACTATGTTCAACAAAAAATTGTGGAAAAGAGATACCAAATTTTATCAAAAATTATTTTTTAAGATATCCTTCTTTTGTGATTTGACGGGCACGCGCAAGGGCTAAACTTTCATTAGGGACGTTGTCGGTAATTGTTGAACCTGCAGCGATTAACACACCGTCACCAACAGTTACAGGTGCCACTAAGTTAGTATTACATCCAATAAATGCATCTTTACCTACAACCGTTTTAAATTTATTAACACCATCATAATTTACTGTGATTGAACCACAACCAATGTTTGTACGTTCACCGATTTCAGCATCTCCAATATAACTTAAGTGAGATACTTTAGCCCCATCTTTAAGATCTGCTTTTTTCACTTCGACAAAGTTACCCACTTTTACATCTGAACCTAAGTTTGAACCAGGTCTTAGTTGCGCGAATGGTCCAACTTTTGTTTTATCACCAACGATTGAATCATTAATAACTGATTGTTTAATGTCAACTTTTGAGCCAATATGACTATTGTTGATTTCAGAGTATTGACCGATGACAGCTTCTTCTCCTATTTCTGTTTCACCATTAATACGTACACCAGGTTCAATAATTGTATCCATACCTATTTTGACATCTGGTCCAATAAATGTAGTTGTAGGGTCGATAATAGTTACACCATTTCTCATATGCTCAATGTTAATACGTTGTTGCAACGCCTTTTCCGCATTACTTAACATGACACGATCATTTACACCCATAATTTCATTAAAATCGTCTGTGTGATAAACTTCAGCGACGCCATTATCAGCTAAGATTAAGCTGATCACATCTGGCAAGTAGTATTCACCTTGAGCATTATCATTTTTAACTTCTTCTAATTTAGAGAAAAGAACACGATTATCGAACGCAAAAATTCCAGAACTAATTTCCGTTAATGCTTTTTGTGCTTCTGACGCGTCTTTTTCTTCAACAATACGTTGTAGTCTACGTTGTTCATCGCGAACAATTCGCCCATAACCAAACGGAATCTGAGCAGTTGCTGATAATACTGTCGCTTGCGCATGAGTACTTTCATGATGCTCAATTAACTTTTGTAACGTATGAGCTGTAATGAGCGGTGTGTCTCCACAAACAACTAAAGTTGTACCTTCCACTTCTTTCAAATGTTCGTTAGCCATCTTTACAGCATGTGCTGTTCCTAATTGTTCTTCTTGATAGCTATATAACGATTGGTTCCCCAATGTTTCTTTAACGTCATCAGCACCATGACCTACAATTGTCACGATTTGGTTAACACCAGCATTCTTAACATTTGTTAACACATGTTCTACCATTGATTTTCCAGCAACTTTATGTAGCACTTTATATTTATTTGATTTCATTCTAGTACCTTTTCCAGCTGCTAATATTACTGCATTTCTTTGCATGAGTGGTAACCCTCCAATAAATTTTACACTTCTAATTTATTATAATTTAACTCAAGTTCGAGTTTCAAGATTTAGAAGGTTTTATAATTTAGTCTATTTAAATTTTTCAAAATATGTATTCACTAGTAAAACGCTTTATACCGCACTTGATATTTAAAAAGCAGGTTCAACAAATTTAAATGCTGAACCTGCCATAATGTATGATTTATTTAAGCTTCGTCTGAATCTTCTGATGAAGCATTTTTATCTGGAATAACTTCATCTGTTTCGTCATATACTTTCATAACGGCATCTTGAATTTCTTGTCTCATATCAGAGTTGATTGGATGCGCGATATCACGGAATTCACCATCTGGTGTACGTTTACTTGGCATGGCAACGAAAAGACCTGAGTTCCCTTCAATTACACGTAAATCGTGAATTACAAAAGCTTCGTCTAATGTAATTGAAACAAGTGCTTTCATTCTGCCATCTGTTTCTATTTTTCTAAGTCTAACATCTGTCACTTTCATGTAGTGAGCCCCCCTAGTATATATATATCTTTGTTTGTTAGAAGCTTGACAATTCTTTAATCAAGGAAATTATATTCCTTTTACTTTACCTACAACTTCAATTTCAACTTTAACGTCTTTAGGTAATCTTGCAACTTCAACACAACTACGCGCTGGTTGATGTTCACTGAAATAACTACCATAGACTTCATTTATTTGTTGAAATTCATTCATGTCGGAGATAAAAATGGTTGCTTTCACAACTGAGTTTAAATCCGAACCAGCTTCTTCAAGTACGACAGACAAATTGTCTAGCACTTGTTTTGTTTGCTCTTTCACATCATCACTGACAATATTCCCTTCAGTATCTAATGGGATTTGTCCAGATGTGAATACTAAATTATTCACAACCATAGCGTGTGAGTATGGTCCTAAAGCTTCTGGTGCTTTTTTAGTGTTAATTGTTTTCATGATGTAATAAACTCCTTTTAAGAAAATTTAGACAAACTATTGCCAGGTTCTACTTTAAATTCCTGATTGTATTCATCAACATCAGATAATTTAACTAAAGAAGTATAATCCTCAATCAATCTTTGTTTAACTTCTTTTGATTCTACAAGTACAGATACCCCTTTAACTTGTGCCTTAAACTCATTCATAAGATTCATGACACCGTTGATTGAACCTCCTGCTCTCATAAAATCATCCACGACAAGTACATTAGAATTTTCAGCTAATGTACGTTTAGAAAGCACCATTGTTTCGATCTTACGTGAAGAGCCAGACACGTAGTTAATCGATACAGTAGATCCCTCAGTAACTTTATTGTCTTTTCTAATTACTACTACAGGTAAATTTAATACGTTAGCTACCGCATTAGCAAGCGATATCCCTTTTGTAGCGATTGTTACAACCGCATCAAGATCTTCTTCCATATAAATGCTAGCAATTAATTTACCAACTTTATTAAGTAAAGAAGGGTTACCTACTAAATCTGATAAGAAAAGATATCCACCAGGTAATAATCGTTCTTTTTCTTGAAGTAGTTCAATAACTTCTTCAACAATTTCCGAAGCCTCTTCTTTACTCATCATTGGTTTGTAAGTTACACCACCACTAGCACCTGCAGTCGTAATAACTGTACCTAGTTTTTCTTTTTGGAAGGTATTCTTAATAATTTGAACATCTTCACTAATTGAAGACTTCGCTTGTTTAAATTTTTTCACAAAAAAAGTTAAAGGTATTAACTGATTTGGATGATTCATTAAATACTGTGTCATAAAGACGATACGTTCACTTCTTTTATACCTCATTTGTTGTTCAACCCTTCTATCCTAATAATCTTACTAAATACACTTCATTACAGCAGCCATTAACAGCATTATATATCTTTTTCGCTTGGCTTTCTTTTTGAGCAAGCCCATATACGGTTGGACCACTACCACTCATTAATGCGCCATCTGCACCACATTGCAACATATTATTTTTTATTTTTTCAATTTCAGGATGCATTGACATTGATACTGGTTCTAGACGATTCGATAAGCTTTCACATAACTGTTTATAATCACCTTCAACAATCGCCTTCTCGCACATTTCTGTATCTACATGATGTGCATCATCCAAATCTAACGCCTTGAATACATCCGCGGATGATATACCTAAATTAGGTTTCGCTAAAACTACCCAAGCTGAAGGTGGCTTTTTTAAAAAGCGTATCTTTTCACCTCTACCTTTGCATACAGCAGTTCTGTTATAGATGCAAAACGGAATGTCTGTTCCAATTTGTATTCCCAAATCACTTAGTTCATGCAAAGATTTATCCAAATTAAACAGACGATTAATACCACGCAACGTAGCAGCTGCATCAGCTGATCCTCCTGCTAAACCGGCAGAAACGGGGATATCTTTATCTATAGTAATGGTGACACCTTCATTTAAATCATAGGTTTCCAACATCAATTGTGCTGCACGATAAGCCAAATTTTTATGATCATTTGGAACATAGTTATGTTCAATATCAACAACGATTTTTTTATCTTTTCTTTTTTGGAAAGATAATCGATCGTTCAGATCAACTGTCGTCATAATCATTGCAATTTCATGATATCCATCATCTCTTTTGAAAAGTGTATCGAGCGTCAAATTTATCTTGGCTGGTGCCGTTTCATATATCATTTTTCCGCCCTCTCTTCATCTATAGTAATAAGATGATTTTAACATAAAGACTTAAAATATTTGATAGATACATGACAAATTTATGTAAAATCTTAATAAAACAATCAATTTAATCTACTAATATACGTTTTCTAATGAAACTATATTATTTTTAAGTAAAATGATTGGAAGTAAGATAGAAGCATTCACTGTCTCACGTTCGACGCATATCTTAATCTTCTACAAAAAAGAGTGTTGAACTTAATAAGCCCAACACCCAATACATTTTAATTTATAGAGTTGTAATACACTAAACCACTCTATATTTATGTCTAAATTAGTGTGCAACTACTTCTTGATGATTATCTTCTTCAAATGAAACTTGTACGTTCTCTGTAAGAACATCCGTATATGTATACGAAACTCTTTCAAAATTATGCTTATCTTGGTCTAATTCAACAACGAATACTGAAGGATACGTTTCTTTTAAAACACCGCAACGTTCGATTGTTTTTTTACGACCACCGTTGGCTTTTAGTACAATACGATTTCCTAAATGACAATCAATAGAATTTTTGATGTCCAAAATTGATTTTGGCATATTGCTCCACCTCGCTACAAGTTACATAATACCATATTTTACAAGGTTATGTCAAATAAAATTTAAATTTTATCAATGTAGTAGCGCTTTGTCAACAATTTAATTTTCTAATTCTGGGAAATTTTTCTTTTCTTCATACAATCGTGCAAAATCTTGTATTGATAGCGTTTCCCCACGTCTTTTAGGATCAATACCTGTTTGTTCAAGCCATTTTAATATACTTTTTCTATGCTTTTTTCCATCTTTAAAGAAATTCTGATAATTGTTGTTAATTGTTTTACGTCTTTGCGCAAAAGCTGCTTTAGCTAATTTAAAGAAAGTTTCTTCGTCATCCACGCTGACGAGTGGCGTCTCTCTTTGCATTAATTTAACAACAATAGAATCTACATTAGGTGGTGGCATGAAAACTGTTTTAGGAACCGTTAACACTTTACTTGTTTCTGTATAGTACTGTGTAACAATAGATAATGAACCATAAGCCTTTGTTCCTACTTGGGCATTTAAACGTTCACCAACCTCTTTTTGCATCATAACAACATAACCATCAATCGGAATATCTTGTTGCATTAAATTCAATAAAATTGGTGTTGTAATATAATATGGTAAATTAGCTACGACCATGATTTTGTCACAATCATTCAAATATGTTTTAACCGCTTTACCAATGTCTGCTTTCAATATATCTTCGTTAATTATCGTTACGTTGTCATATGGCGCTAGCGTTTCTTTTAGTACAGGTATAAGTCGTTGATCAATTTCAAATGACATCACCTTTTTAGCTCTTTTGGCTAATTGCTCTGTTAAAGAACCCATACCGGGACCAACTTCAATAATACCTGTGTTGTCGTCAATTTCACTTGCATCTATAATTTTATGAATGATATTCACATCTACTAAGAAATTTTGTCCTAAACTTTTTTTAAAGTTAAATCCAAACTGATCTAACAATGCCTTAGTTCTAGAAGGTGTCGCAATATCTTTTCTCTCCACCTTTTATTCACTCTCCTTTTCCATAGATAATGCTTCGCGCACATCCGATTCAGTATAACCAAATGCATTGAGTTTCTTAAGCAGTTGCTTGCCATTTGAATGTCCGATGTGTAATTTACGACCTAGTATTTCTCTTTTACGACGTGCGTCTTTACCAATTATTAATCCTAAGTCTATGAGAACACTTTTGTCGATTGATTCTTCCGCTTCTTCAAAAGGAGAACTGACGTGCATTAATGCGTCTCTAATATCTTTTGGATGCGCATGTTCAACACCGATTTTACCACGCTTATTTTTAGCCTTTTCTCTATCTAAATATGCATGTTTAACACCTGAAACGTGTTCTGTAATCGTGTGACGTATTTTATCACCGGGAAAGTCAGGATCAGTTAATACGATAACACCTCTTGTTTCTTGTGCATTTTGGATGACTGCTAAAGTCTCTTTATTGATAGCACTCCCATTTGTTTCAATCGTATCACATTCAACAGCCGACTTTACTCGTTCTGTGTCATCTCTACCTTCTACTACGATAAATTCATTGATTTTCATAATAAAAAATCCTTACCTTTCAAATTCATTTCACATATATTATAACTACTTATCACATAAAAAATGAGAAAGATGTCGTGTGTCATGTTTATAAAATCATACCATGACAGACACGGTTTAACATCTTTCTCAGACATATATTATTATTTTAATTTAAATAAACGTTCAGCATTTTCCGTAGTTTGATGACATACATCTTCGTATGACATACCACGTAATTCTGCAATTTGTTCAGCAACTAAAGTCACACGTTCTGGTTCATTACGTTTACCTCTATATGGATGAGGTGAAAGATAAGGCGCATCTGTTTCAACTAACAATCTATCCATAGGTACATGTTTTGCGACTTCTTTAGGTTGCTTAGCATTCTTAAATGTAACTGGACCACCTAAAGAAATATGGAAGTTCAGCTTATTAATAACTACATCTGCAATTTCAGGAGAACCACTGAAACTATGCATAATTCCGCCTACTTCTTCAGCATGTTCTTCCATTAAGATATCTACACAATCTTGCGTAGCTTCGCGATTATGAATAATGATAGGCAAGCCCACTCTTTTAGCGAGAGTAATTTGCTTTCTAAATACGTCTTTTTGAACTTCAGCTGGAGATTTATCCCAATGATAATCTAAGCCCATTTCTCCAATACCAATAACTTTAGGATGCTTTGATAACTCTTCAATCCATTGTAAACGTTCATCTGTAAAATCAATCGCATCAACAGGATGCCAACCTATAATTCCATAAATAAAATCATATTGATCAATCAGTTCCATAGCACGTTCGATTGTCGGTGTATCAAAACCAACGACAAACATGCGATCAACGCCTGCTTCTCTCGCACGAGAAATGACTTCAGTTAAATCTTCCGCATATTGTTCATCATTTAAATGGACATGTGTATCGATTAACATTTTATCTCTCCTAATTTTACAATTTATTACTATTTAATAACTGCACCATTTGGAATTGCACTTGGTAAACTAACTAATGTTAAGACACCATCTTTTTCAGCTGATAAAATCATGCCTTCTGACTTTTGACCCATTAATTTAGCAGGTTTTAAGTTAGTGACCACTGCAACTTTTTTTCCGATAATATCTTCTGGACGATAAAACTTAGCGATTCCAGAAACAATTTGACGTTGCTCTGAACCTAAGACAATTTGAATTTTTAACAATTTATCAGACTTTGGAACGTTTTCAGCATCAGTAATTGTTGCTGCTTTAATTTCAACTTTATCAAAATCTTTAATATCAATTTGCGCTTTACTTGGCTCTTCCACTTCATCTTTAGATTCTTCAGACTTTGGAGGTTGCATTGATTCTTTAATATATGCAATTTCCGCTTCAGTGTCTAAACGTGGGAAGATTGGTGTTGGCTTCTCAGTTACCATAATCGGTTGTTTTAATGCACCATATTGTTCAAGACTTTCTAATTCAAATAATTCAGGTTCATTAATATTCAGTTGTTTGAAAATTTCTTTAGGCGCATGTGTTAAGAATGGACGTAGTAATACTGCAGCATATCGAATATTTTCAACTAAATGTGCCATGACATTACCAAGCATATCTTTTTGACTATCATCCTTAGCTAATACCCATGGTGTAGTCTCATCGATATATTTATTCGTACGACTAATAAACTTCCATACAGTAGATAAAGCTACAGAGAATTGGAAACTTTCCATACTTTCATTGAAATGTTTCACAGTTTCATGTGCTAATGCTTCCATATCTTCGTCCAGTTCATGTTTAGGACCTTCATATGCAGGCAGTTCACCTTGGAAATACTTATTAATCATAGAGATTGTACGATTTACTAAGTTACCTAAGTCATTTGCTAAATCATAGTTAGTACGCTCTACAAAAGCTTCAGGAGTGAATACTCCATCAGAGCCAAATGGTAGTTCGCGCATTAAATAATAGCGTGTTGCATCAAGACCATAGCGGTCAATTAATACGTTAGGATCTACCACATTACCTTTAGATTTACTCATTTTACCGTCTTTCATCAGAATCCAACCATGTGCAAATACTTTTTTAGGAAGCGGTAAGTCTAACGCCATTAATAAAATTGGCCAAATAATTGAGTGGAAACGTACAATTTCCTTAGCCATTAAATGCACATCTGCTGGCCAATATTTCTTGAATAATTCATCATCATCTGATAAGTATCCTAATGCAGAAATATAGTTTACTAACGCATCAATCCATACGTATACAACGTGTTTAGGATTGGATGGCACTCTGACGCCCCAGTCAAATGATGTACGTGAAACAGCTAAATCTTCTAAACCAGGTTTAATAAAGTTGTTAATCATTTCATTTTTTCTTGAAGGCGGTTGAATGAAATCTGGATTAGCATCATAAAATTCTAATAATCTATCTGTGTATTTATTAATATTAAAGAAATAGCTTTCCTCTTTAACTAACTCAACCTCATGACCTGAATCTGGGCTTTTTCCGCCAACGATTTTGCCATTTTCATATATTGGATCTACTAATTGCGATTCAGTGTAATATGTTTCATCTGGTACTGAATACCACCCTTCATACTCACCAAGGTAAATATCACCTTGTTTTAAAAGACGCTCAAAAACTTTTTCTACTACTTGTTTATGACGATCTTCTGTAGTACGAATAAAGTCATCATTAGAGATTTCTAACTTACTCCAAAGACTTTTAATACCACTAATCATTTCATCTAAATATTCTAATTCAGTTTTACCTGCTTTTTGAGCTTTTTCTTGAATTTTTTGGCCATGTTCATCTGTACCAGTTAAGTAACGAACATCATAGCCTTGCATACGTTTATAACGTGAAATCACATCACCAGCTACTGTTGAATATGCATGACCGATATGCAAATTACCACTCGGATAATAAATTGGGGTTGTAATATAAAATGTTTCTTTCGCCATCAATAGTCCTCCTCATCGTTTACAAAATAATAATATATACGTGTTATTTTGTTCATTATGGATTTTGATACTTAAACGCATCACGATATCCTTTTATATTAAGTTATTTCTTATTATAACTCATATCAATTTTCTAATGTCGTATCCTATTAACATTACCATAAATTCATTAATTTATGGGGTATTTCATAAGATTTTCATTGCCCATTTTCTCAGAAAAATATTTAATTAATCAACGTTTCATTGCCACATCATTGATTGACATCATGATATATGTCATAAACTTCTCCAGTCTTCATATGACGGTCTTCTGCGACTAACTTAATCGCCTTTTTAGGTTTAATATTTTGTTCTGATATATAGTGTTCGACATGCTCTGAAATGGTAAGTGATTGAAACCATTGTTCAGTTTCAAGAGGCTTAGCGCCCTCAATCAAGATTACAAATTCACCTTTTTGCATAATTTCATCGTTTTGAAATGCATTTATTAAGTGCCCAACTTCTTGCATCACAATTTGTTCAAACTTTTTAGTTAATTCACGACCCACTGCAACACGTCTAGTATCATCAACTTTGGAAATGGCTTTTAACGTTTCAACAACACGGAATGGTGACTCATAAATAATTAATGTGCTATCTTGAAACATTCGTTCCTGCAATACTGCTACTTTATCTTTTTCTTTTCTAGGTAAAAAGCCTAAAAATGTATACGTATAGGATGGTAGGCCACTTGCCATTAGTGCAGTTAAACCTGCATTAGGACCAGGCACGGTTTCTACATGAATGTCATAACTGTGGGCTGCAACGACCAACTCATAACCCGGATCGCTTATTAAAGGTAAACCTGCATCTGACACTAAAGCGATATTGTAACCTTCATTTAACAAGTCAATTAAATACTCAGTTTGCTGTGACTTATTATGTTCATGATATGATTTGAGCGGTGTTTGAATATCATAATGATTGCAAAGCTTTTTGGTCACTCGTGTATCTTCACAAGCTATAAAATCAGCATTATTTAAAGTTTCAATTGCACGAAATGTAATATCACCTAGATTTCCTATAGGCGTTCCCACTAAATATAATGTCGCCATATTTAACGCTCCTCAATCATTTTTAATTTTTGTTGTCTGCTATATGTTTTAATTTCATACTCTCTTCGCATTGCTTCTGATTTTGAACTAAACATTTCTTGATAAACTAACACTACCGGACGTCTTGTTTTAGTATATTTAGCCCCTTTTCCTGCATTATGCGTCGCAATACGTGCCTCTACATTGGTAGTATAACCCGTATATAATGAATTATCTTTGCATTTAACTATATAAACATAATGTTTAGCCATAATACACCTCTTTCATTTCATCAGTGTAGTCACCCTGATTGTTATAGATGTAAAATGGTGGTGCAATGGTTAATCCCTGGTTACCGTTTTTGCGTCCCTCTACTACAATCGTAACAGCCGATTTATCAATTTTACTATAAATAAAAACCACTCGTTTCGGTTCAATAGTGGCTTTGCGCATCTCAGTTAAGACATCCATTAACCTTTCAGCTCGATGAACCATCATAAGTCGACCACCTTGCTTTAATAAATGACGCGCAGCCAACATACAATCCTCTAATGTACACATAATCTCATGTCTCGCAATCTTATGCGCCTCTTTTTGATGTTGATGACGTTGATTGCTTTTAAAATAAGGAGGATTACACGTGACTAACGTATATTGAGATGGTTTAAAGTTTTGGTACACATCTTTTAAATCCATGTGATGCATTAATAATCGATTCGTTAAATCGTTATATTCGAAGCTACGACGAGCCATATCAGCCAATTGTTCTTGTATCTCGATACTCTCAATTGTTTGCGATCCTTTAGCTGATAACAAGAGTGCAATCACACCATTTCCCGCGCAAAGGTCTAATATTTTGTCATTCTTCCTCACTTCGGTAAAATGCCCTAACAATAAAGCATCTGTTGAAAATGAAAAAACATCGTCATTTTGTATAATTTTCAAATTTTCTTTAAATAAGTCATCAATACGCTCATTAGCTTTTAACATAATCTTTTTTCTCCTAAAAAAGAGATGTCTTTACAACACATCGTTATATTTCAAAGTGTTGAAATCCATCTCTAATCATTAGCGTACGCTTTAATCAATTTCACTTTACATTTGCGACGTACTGTCAATCCACTGGCAATATCAACTGACCAATGGTCTAACTATTTAATACATTCATACATAGTAAACAATCCTCACCATATCGGTGTTTACCAAATAATTCTCCATTACAAATATGAAATCCTTCGCTATATAATACTGCTAAGTTATCCTTACTTGGCAATGGTTTCTTAACATGTTTAATTGAACTTTTATTATCTCTTTCCTTACTCATTGGCTTGTTGTCTTTTTCAATACGATTGGTAACTTTGACATCTTCAACATCTTGTTCACTCTTAGCCATCAATGATTTTAAATTATCATTTTCAACTTGTAAGGCAACATTTTCTTCAATAAGTTGGATAGATAATGCTTTCAGTTCACTCATTTCCTGATTTAATTGATTAACATTACTTTCAAGTTTTACAATTTTTTCAAATAAGTCATTGCGATTCAAAAGTAACGTGCCTCCTTAATTAAAAGCTTCTAATTCTTCCATTTTATATTCTAACGGCTGTTCTAAACCATCGATTTTAACTTGCATTGAAATATCTAGAATATTTAACCCAATGACTTGTCCTTTGCCTTCAGGTGTCACAATTTTATCCCCTAAATCAGGCAACTGTGCTCTTGCCTCTTCATAAAAATCATTTTCATATTTTAAACAACACATCAATCGACCACAAGCACCAGAAATTTTAGTAGGATTTAATGACAGATTTTGATCTTTAGCCATTTTAATTGAAACCGGTTCAAAATCCCCTAAAAATGTGGCACAACATAGTGAACGACCACATGGACCGATACCACCTAGTAATTTGGCTTCATCTCGAACACCGATTTGTCTTAATTCGATACGTGTCTTTAAATTTTGTGCTAAATGTTTTACGAGTTTACGAAAATCAATACGATCATCTGCTGTAAAATTAAAAATTACTTTTGATTTATCTAATGTATATTCACAATTAACTAATCGCATATCCAGTTCCTGTTCTTTAACTAAGTCTTTACATAATTGTAATGCATTAGTGGCATCTTCATCATTTTGATAATACGTTTCGATATCTTGCTCTGTAGCAACGCGTATAATTTCTTTTAAAGGTAATGTGACATCACCATCTTCAACATCTTTAGGTGGAAACTTTACACTTCCAATTTCAATGCCTCTTTTAGATTCGACAACAACCCAATCATCTACATTTACGTCTAAATCATTAGGCGCATAATATTCCAATTTCCCTGCTTTCTGAAATTGTACACCTACGATATTTGGCATTCTAACTCACACCTTTGATTACTATTTGTTCAAATACAAGCGTCGGATTAACATTTTGCATTAATTTTTTGTGCGCTTCTGTAATTTGGTCGTACATTGTTATAACTTGGTTTAGCGATAACTGATTCGCATATTTTTCTATATTACCTTTTAAATCTGTGTATGTAAAATCTCGTTCAATTCCTATTTTGGCATGCATAATATCCTCAAAAAACGCGTTAACGGCTGCTAGCGTTAGTAATTGTAACTTACGATTTTTCGCATTTTTTAATAAATCTATTATTCCAATTAATGCCATAGGTCTATTCGTTAATAATAAGTCACACCAATGTAAAATCACTTTCCTAAGTGTAACTAAATCATGTTCTTCATTTAAATCTATTGCAGTTTCTAGTTGCGTAGTATAGGTGCTTAGCATTTCAGCTACAGCTCTATTAATATCTTCATCAACTAATCTATCTATAAAGTCTTGTTTATCACTTGGTTTAAAATAAACATGCTGACAACGTGAATGAATTGTATCTAAGATTTGTTCTGGCTTCGTTGATAACAAAATGGCTATCGTATTCTCAGGTGGTTCTTCTAAAAACTTTAATATACTATTTTCCCCTTGAACAGTAAGCTTTTCAAAATCTTCAATGATATAAACTTTATGTGTTCCTTCAATAGGAAGTTGATTCATACGATGTACCAATTGCTCAATTTGCTCTTTCTTAATTGAATTTTCTTCAGAAGATACATACATGAAGTCTGGTTGGTTGAAGGTTTCAACTTTCATTTCACATTGCTGATTCCCATTACATAGAATAAGTTTTGCAAATTCCATCGCTACATGCTTCATTGATTGTGCATCATCACCTTCAAAAAGGTAGGCATGCGATAGTTTATTTGAATGATACGCATTCGCTAATTTTTGTTGTTCATCCATGCTTGCTTACTCCTTATTCAACTTTATAATATAAAAGAGGTTAGGACCAAAGCATTTAGAATTTATGCAAACTTACCGATTAGCAAAATTATATTTCAAATTTTGTCGAATCGAGTTTCTCTACAACTTAACATGTTGCAAAAAAGTTTGCTAAATCTGCCTTCAAACACCGTCTATCAGTGTTCCAGAGCATAAGCCATAACGTCCCAACCTCGAATATTGTTTATTCATCTAAGGTGTCTTAATTTCATTATTCATTACTTTTAAATGTTAAAATCTATGGAATGATTCGACTGGCATTACAAATACTGTAGCGCCACCTACTTCCACTTCAACAGGATATGGTATGTAAGAATCTGCACTACCTCCCATTGGTGTCATTGGTGAAACAAGTTGATCTCTATTACCGCAAGTATGATCAATGACTGATAAAATATCATCTACACGGTCGTCATCTACACCACATAAGAAAGTAGTGTTACCTGCTCTTAAAAATCCACCAGTAGTTGCTAATTTTGTAGCTCTAAAGTTATTTTTCACGAGTTGGTCTGAAAGTTCTTGACTATCCTGATCTTGAACGATCGCTATAATCATTTTCATTTTAAAACACCTCTTCTTGTTATTATATCATAATTATTTTAAAAAATTTAAGATTATCTCATAAGTTTCATTGACTACATCATCAATATTACGTGTCGCATCTACCACTGCAAAACGCTGAGGTGTTTCTTGAATGATTTGTCGATATCCTTCAATCACCTTCTCGTGAAATGCAATATCTTCTTTATCAAGCCGATTTTGATCTCGTTGATTTTTAAGTATTCTATCTCTACCGACTTCTGCCGTAATATCTAAATAAATGGTTAAATTTGGATAAAGACCATTTATTGCAAAATCATTTAATTGCTTCACTTCTTCAATACCTATACCCCTTGCATAACCTTGATATGCAAGAGAACTATCAATATATCTATCACATAAGACAATTTTATTATCATTTAACGCGGGCACAACTTTTTCTACTAGGTGTTCTCTTCTAGAAGCAGCAAACAACATTGCTTCTGTACGTATGTCCATATTTTCCCCTTCTAATACTACCTTACGTATTTCTTCACCAGTTGGTACTCCTCCAGGTTCTCTAGTAGCAATCAACTGATAATCCTGAGCTAACTTTTCAGACACACGTTGCAATACAGTTGTCTTACCTGAACCTTCAGGACCCTCGAATGTTATAAACGCCGACATTTTATTCATCCTTAACTAATATTTTTTCTTGTCTTATACCTTCAACTCTATCGCCTTTTTGAAGATATTCTCGCATTAATTTTATCATATTTTGGGTTATTCTTTCCCCTTTTAAATAAACAGGGATACCCGGCGGATATGGTATGATGTGCATTGCTAATATCTTACCTATCGATTGATCAATATCAACCCATGTTACGTTACCACTATCTTGTGGGAAGTATGTACCTTCATCTAACGGTATATGTATTGATGTTGATTGTTTAGTTGACAAAGGACATGGTAGATTGATTTTAGTGATTTTGTTTAATAGTGTTTCAAATGGATACTTATCGTCCTCATGCCATAACGGCAATACAAATAAAACTTGCTTGTCGTCAGCTAATTCAATGTATATACCCATTTGTTCAAACCATGTTTGTATTTCAAATCCAGAATACCCTTGATACTGAATTAATAATTTTAAAGGATCACTTACACAAATAGTAGTTAATCCAATCATATTTAGCGTATCAATAAGTTGCTTTCTTTTCTCAAAAAATAGCGTACTATCGTAATCAACATAAAATTGATGTGCTAGCTCAAGACTGGCCATCACTAAATATGAAGGACTAGAAGTCTGATAGTATCCTAGATATCGCACTATTTCATCTTTCAATGGCGCATCTTTATGAATAAACAATATAGATCCCATCGTGAGTGCGGGCAATGTCTTGTGATAAGACTGCACAACATAATCCGCGCCACTTTCAAGTGCAGATTTTGGAAAGTTTTTTAAATTAAAATGTGCACCATGTGCCTCATCAACTAATACTGGTATCGCTTCACGATGTGCTCTATCTACAAATGCTTTGATATCAAAGCATTCACCATAATAGTTTGGATAGGTTACAATAGCTAACTTCTGATTATTAAATGTCATACTTTGTGTGTCCGGACCTAAATATTGACTACTATTATTACTCTTAGTCATTGCTATTATATCAGCAGGTTGCTGTACAATGTCCAATCCATGAAAGACTGATTTGTGCACATTACGACTAATCAAATAATTCCCTTTTAATTTTGAAAATGACTGTATCACTGATAAAATTCCTGAGGTTGTTCCGTTAATTAAGAAATATGCGTCATAATCCGGTTGCTTATGAATATGTTGCATACTTTTTAATATGATATCTTCTGGGTGATGCAAATCATCAAGTCCCGTAATTTCAGTCATATCCATCTTAAAGTCCAAATTTTTTACATTACCGATTGTTCCATTTTTGTGACCAGGTACATGTAAAGAAATAGCATTTTCATTTACCAATTGAGATAATTTATGAAAAATTGGAAGTTCCATATTATACACACTTTCTAATTATTTAGTGCACTTACGATAAATCATCATTGCCATCGCGTTGCTCAATCCACTTTGCTTTCAATAGTCCCATGACATAACAATCTTTATACTTTCCTTGAGTATAAAAATGTTCTTTTAATTCACCTTCTATAATGAAACCTGCTTTTTTATATATGTGCACTGCTTTTTCATTATTCACATCCACATATAAATAAACTTTATTCAGGTTCAAGACTAAAAAGGCGTAATCAACTGCCATTTTAAATGCTTTTTTAGCATACCCTTTATTTCCAAATTGTGAATCTATAATAATTTGAATTTCACAATTTCTATGTACAAAGTTAATTTCCACTAATTCTACAACACCGATAGACGTGTGATCATCTTCAATAATGAATCTTCTCTCTGATTCATCTAAAATATGCTTTTGATATAACGTTTTTAACTCACTTAATGATTCATACGGTTCTTCAAACCAATAAGACATAATCGTATATTCGTTATTTAAATGATGTACAAATTGTAAGTCTGTTTCTTCTAAAGCTCTAATTATCATTCTTAGCACTCCTTTAATTACAGTGTAGACAAGCGATTTAACTAAGTAAAGTAACTCAATACTTTAACTTTCTATTCGTTAAGGTATAACTCTTTCTCTAGCGGAACGTAAATCTGCTACCACCGGCGCTAAGAAACTTACTTTACTTCGAGACAAGCGCTCGCTTCCTTCCTCATTTTCTAAAATTGCTTGTTCTTTTAGCTCAACTAAACTCACTTCTCAATTTTCTCAATTCATCGGATTCAAACACTTTCTCCTCGTAAAGCTATTACACTTTTATTTGTTGTTATC
>NZ_KV840169.1:152687-160279 GCF_001839115.1 Staphylococcus sp. HMSC62B09 | reverse complement strand
AACCTATTTTTTAGTTTTATTTATGATACGCCTCGCCTCGCATGATCTTAAATGCTCTATATACTTGTTCGATTAAGACGACGCGCATCATTTGATGTGGAAATGTCATTTTGCTGAATGAAAGTGCGTAGTTGCTACGTTTTAAGACGTCTTCATGTAATCCATTTGATCCGCCAATGACAAAGACAAAATCACTTTGTCCTTGTGTCATGCGTCGTTGCATTTCCTCAGCCAATCCTTCTGAGGACAACATTTTTCCTTGAATTTCTAAAGTGATGACTGTTGCTTGAGGTTTGATTTTAGCTAGTAGTCGTTGTGCTTCTTTTTCTTTCACTTGTTCAATTTCTTTATCGCTCATGTTTTCAGGTGCTTTTTCATCGGGTACTTCAATAATTTCAATTTTGGAATAAGCACCTAGTCTTTTTTCATATTCTGATATAGCTTGTTTCCAATATTTTTCTTTTAATTTACCCACAGCTAAGATTGTTATCTTCATAAAATCCTCCATAGATATTAATAGTTATCCTACTTATCCACAAGTTATCAACTTGTTAACAGAATTCCCTCTAATTATAACAGTAATGTATACGAATTAAGCTATATTTTTAAAAAATATCCCCATTTTATGAGACTATCCTTGTATATATGTGGATAAGTCTGTGAATAATGTGAGTATTTCTGTGTGTATTATACACAAAAGTGGATAACTTCATTGAATTTTGGGGATAACTTTAAGAAAGTCTTAAATATTTATTCACAGATTTAGGCTAAATCTTGTTATTATAAGGTTCCTTTTGAATAATCATGTATAGTCCAAATTATTAGATAATTAACTCAATAAATTAAAAAACAACCTACTTACAAATACTAATTTTGTAAGTAGGTCGTTCGTCTAAATAATTACAATGTATATATCGGTGTAGCTTGTGCTTTATCTGTATCACATAATAGCACTTCTTTTTCAGTATCTATATCATGTTCATTTAGAACCTGACTAACGCTCATACGTGCTAAATCTTTCATGTTGTTATCTTGTGATAAATGTGAAAGATAAATGCGCTTCGTATTACCTGTAATGACATCAGTCATCGCTAGTCCTGCATCTTCATTAGACACATGTCCCATATCGCTTAAAATACGTTGCTTCGTCTTCCAAGGATAACGACACATGCGTAACATATCCACATCATGATTACTCTCAAACATAAAGGCATCACTGCCTTGAATCATACCTTTCATTCTATCTGACACATAGCCTGTATCTGTAATCATCGTAAATTTCTTATAGTTATTGTGGAAAATATAAAACTGTGGATCAATTGCATCATGAGATACATTAAATGATTCAATATCAAAACCTGCAATAGATTTTGTTTCATAAGGATTGAATATGAATTTTTGATCCATTGGAATTTTACTATCTTTCTTCTCAATTGCTTTCCAAGTGTTCTCATTCGCATAAATCGGCAAACCATATTTACGCGCAAGCACACCTAATCCTTTAATATGATCACTATGTTCATGAGTAACTAGAATGCCGTTTAAATCTTTTATATTTCTATCAATTTGGCTAAATAAATCTTCCATTTTCTTGCCAGTGAGTCCAACATCTACTAATAGACTGCCCTTATCACTTTCAACATAAGTGGCATTCCCCGTACTACCACTCGCCAATACACTCATTCGTATCAAGCGACTCATCCTTTCTACTTCCGACAACTTACTCTATATTTTAGAGTGCCTTCAGTCTAATTCCTTATATTTTGCACTCTATAATTAAAAAAATGAAGTTTCGAACAATCCACATCATTCGAAACAATCCAGTCCTATAAAATACCTTTATATTATACTATACCAATACAAAAATTAAAGTTCCAATTCCATGTTTATGTACAACACTAACATAGATAAATAAAATAAGTGCATGAGACACTAGTAGACTCACACACTTATTATACTTCCCACACTCTAAACCACTCCTTCTCTTAAATAAGAGAAGAGGAAGGAGAAGCTTATTTATTTATTAATTATTGAAACAGTGTATTAAATTTTATTGAAGAAGTCTGAAGATTATTACGTAGCGATGTTGCCCAACACTACAAATAAAATGTTATTTGTAGATTTAAGAGCTTATACATTTAAGTAAGTAGCACTGATGAGTGATAACGAATGACGTTGCGCGACTCTTATGTTGATTATTAATGTACATAAGTGCGTTAGCACTTATGTAAGAAATTCTAAAAATAAACTACGAATGACGTTGTGTGACGCCTGAGGGAGTAGGATGAGTGTCGAGACCGAGGCTCGACCCAGTCCCCCTAGGCAAGCATCACAACAGAATGAGTAAATATTCATCTAAGAATTTCTTTACAACCCTGCTCCCTAATTATCAATCACTTTCGGATTTGATGATGTCGCTTCAACATAATAAGTTTTCACGTCTTCTTTACCTTTATGCTTCACTTTAATTTCCCAGTTCGCCTGCAATAATTGCACATTCGTTTCTCTCACAACCGAGTAATATCCCAGTCTTGCGTCCATCACTTCATCGCCTGATTTCAAGTAACGATTAAAGTATAACGTTTCTACTGCTTTACGTGGTGTAATCACTTGCTTCTTAGGATTATTATCACTCTTAGCAGGTTCAATATTATTCATTACCGATTGTTCATAACTTGTCGCTTTACCATCATTGATATTAAAGCGTAGACGCGCTTTATTATTGTTCATCAACGGATAACCTTCATAAGCCTGTTCATATGTCACAGTATCAGATGTAACATCACCAAGTTGATACATCTTACCATTGTAAACATTACTCATGATGTAATCTTTTAAATCACTTAAATTACTATCACTCACATTAACCGTACTATCAATCTCACCTGTTAACGTATTACCAGAATCTTCCGCTTCTAATGACGACTTACCCTTCGCATAACTTTCGAAGTCTTTAGACTTAGCAGTAATCATCTGCATCTTCGTCCCACTTACATCTTTATTTAAAATATCCTTCGAAATTTTAATTTCTTCTTGCTGGAATTTAACCTCATTATCACTTTCAGATTCGTTAATTTGAGACTTCGTCACCTTATTCACGTAAATCAATACGAGTAGGATATTAACTAGAATAAACACGAAAATAAACAATGTCTTCGTTCGTTTCCAATTCATTTATTCAAGCCTCCCATCCTCATAAGTGTACCAATCGCCGTCGTATTGAACATACCATGTTGGCACAAACTCACTATTACGTTGCACTTCTATATCATCTTTATCAGGTTGATCATCTTCTTTATAACCAATGACCATATTCGTTACCTTTTCAAAATCAATCGTATGATTATTTGCGAGTGAAGAACGAACACTTTCAACACTATCAAGTGACTTCGTTTTACCTTCTAAAGGTACACTAGAACGCAATAGCGCACGTTTGTAGTCATAAATACCTTTATCTCCCCAAGTAACCTCTATATCATTTAATTGCTGATCATTGAATGTTGGGTGCCCATTGAGGAAGAGTTGGTACGTTAATTCACCCGATGAATTATCTGTATTGAAAAGACGGAAGTCATCATTGAAGAATCCACCATGTCCATTTATATATTCAAATGTACTTGGAATCGTTGAATCCATATCACTTGAGCTAGATTCATTTTCAGATAAATTTTTATAATGATATTTCTTACTTTCATCATTATAGTTCGCTACGCCAGTGTTATTATTGTACGTTGTTGAACCACTCTTACCGCTTCGAATAATCACTGAATCGTCAAATAGAATAGCATTCATCGTTTCGACTGGAATCGTATCATAAACCATACGGTAAGAACGCATGTCTTTCGGACGATTTGGCGCAAATATATGCGTTGATTTATCAATCGTATCTTTATTTGTGATTACCTCTGAATATTTCTGCATTTCTTTATTCAAATGATCCATCACTTTAATAAAATGATTAGCTTTCGTAGTCAATGTTACTTTCATTACTTCATGACGATCTTCACTAATCGCATACAACTCTAAATTCTCTTTAGGATTTTGACTTACGATAATACGATTAAATTTGAAGTTTTTAGGTACCTTCGCTGATGAATTCAATACTTGACCTAAATATGTCGTTAGCGGCATATCATAAGTAAAATCTAGCACAGTAAAGTGGTCATTTAACATGGGAATATTTAAATTATAATCTCGATGAATATGTTCCACTTTACTGACTTCATGATTCTTCAATGTACCTGTTACTTGAGACAATTGAGCACGAGATGGTGCCAGCCCTTTAACCTTATCGCCTTTAACTTCTACAATTTGATACGGAGATATCACATTCTCAATATTGGCAGACATGGGCTTACCAATCGTCTTAGTATTGCTCTTTTTACTATCTGTGCTATCAATATTATTTAAATCTGGTGAAAAATTCCACACCATAAACGTAAGCACAACACTCATCATAACTAATAGGAAAAGAATAATGGATTTAATATGCTCTTTACTCTTCATCCCAATCACCGTCGTCTATAACTTCACATGGAAGTGTAATAAATATCGATGTGCCTTGTCCTTCAACACTATTCGCCCAAATTCTTCCATTATGCGCTTCTACAATCTCTTTCGAAATGGCAAGTCCTAAACCTGTACCACCCATTTTACGTGTACGTGCTTTATCTACACGATAGAAACGATCAAAGATTTTATCCACTTTGTTAATTGGGATACCTATACCATTGTCTTTAATACGAATCGTCATACGATTGTATAAAGCGTTTTGTTTCACGTGGAACTCGACGCGTTTTTCACCACGAGAATATTTCATCGCGTTAGTAATAACGTTATCAAACACTTGTGTCATCTTATCTGGATCAATTTCAGTAAAGATGGTTTCAGAAGGAATTTCACGTACAAAAGTCGTGTCTTTCGCGGCCATTTCATGACGATTAATAATCTTATTAATGAACATGTTGAAGTCGACAATTTCCTTCGTAATTTGTTCAGATTCGTTATCCATTTTCGATAATTGTAGTAGATCATTAACAAGACGAATCATTCGCTCTGTCTCTTCACGTGTTACCGATAAGAAAGATGGTGCTAAATTATCATCTTTCCAAGCACCTTCTTCAAGTGCCTCTATGTAACTGTTCATCGATGTTAAAGGCGTACGTAATTCGTGAGATACGTTCGCAACGAATTCACGACGTTCACGTTCAACTTGTTGTTGTTCTGTAACGTCATGTAATACGGCGATGTAACCTGTCACAAATCCAGTTTCTTGAACAATCGTACTGAAATTCACACGTGCGATGATGCCTTCATCTTCATTCATATCTAATAAGAAGCTATCGTTATTCTCTTGAATTTCATCCAATGAGAATTCGTCTTCTAAATGCAATACACTTAGCATGTAATAACCGATTAAGTCTTCCTTAGACATACCTAACATTTTTATCGCCATATCATTGACGATACGCACTCGACCACGTCGGTCTGTTGCGATAATACCGTCACTCATATGCGTGATAACTGAGTCTAAACGACGTTTCTCACTCTCAGTATTCGCTTGTGCCTCTTGAACTCGCTTAGACAAGTTGTTGAAGGCTAAAGCTAATTCACCGATTTCGTCATTACCATATATCTTAACACGTTGCGTATAATTACCTTTAGACATCTCTACCGTCTGATTACGCATGTCAGTAATCGGCCTTGTAATCGTCCTCGCGATAAAGAAACCAAGTATAACGGTAATGAAGAGGGAAATCGCAGTACCGATAATGAATATTTGGTTAATATTATTCAACTGATTATATACATCATTAATATTCGATTCTATGTAAATATTACCAATCGTCTCGTTGCCATTCTTTACGGGTAAGTTGTAAATCCAAATTCGCTCTTTACCGCTACCATAGTCTTTTAAAACATTGTGACTATTTGATTCACCTAGCGATAAGGCTTTTTGAACGGAGTTATCGTTAACCTTTTGATTAATCATATTATGTGATGATATCTTCGCTGTAGCCATGATAATTTGATCTTTATCAATAAAACGAATTTCTTCAATTTCTTGACGGTTGGCATACTCATTTAATAAACTTTGAACTTCTTTTTGAGCGTTAGAGGGATCATCTCTGTATATCCGCTCAATGTTAACTTCAAGCTGTGTCGCATACTGTTTAATATTCTTCATGAAGTTATTTGTCAGTTCTTTTTCTAAACTATTAGTGAAATACAGACCGATGATCTGCATTCCAATAATAATCAATAACACATAAACAATAACAAGCTTGGTGTGAAGGGATTGTAACTGTTTCAGCCACTTCATAGTCGCAAGCCCCTAATCATGTTGTTGGAGGAAGTATCCAACGCCTCTACGTGTCACAATATATTCAGGGTGTGAAGGATCATCTTCAATCTTCTCACGTAAACGACGAATCGTTACGTCTACTGTACGCACGTCACCGAAGTAATCATAACCCCATACTGTTTGTAGTAAATGTTCACGTGTCATGACTTGACCCATATGTTTAGAAAGGTAGTGGAAGAGTTCAAATTCTCTGTGTGTTAATTCAATATCTTCCCCACGCTTTTTAATCGAGTAAGCATCTGGGTAAATGACAATATCTTTAATTGTAATTTCGTTTGTCGTACCACTTACTTCTTGAGCTGGTTGTGAATAATGACGACGTAAGTTCGCTTTCACACGCGCGATTAATTCACGTGTACTGAACGGTTTCGTAACATAGTCATCCGCACCAAGTTCAAGACCTAAGACCTTATCAATTTCAGAGTCTTTCGCTGTTAACATAATAATCGGCATTTCGAATTTCTTACGTACTTCACGGCACACTTCCATACCATCACGACCAGGTAACATGATATCTAATAATACGATGTCTGGTTCTTCCTCGTAGATTAAATCTACTGCATCATTACCATCATAGGCACAGTAAACATCATATCCTTCTTTTTTCAAATTAAATTCTAAGATGTCCGCAATTGGCTTTTCGTCATCTACAACAACAACTTTTCTTGCCATATCTATAAACCTCATTTCTCAAATTGTAGTTCTATATTTTATTATTCGTTCTTATGAATTAGTAAAGATTAAACTGTGATTTGATGCGTTTTTAATAAGTTTATAGCGCATATTAATCTACTATATAATTTACCATTAATATTCATGTAATTCTATTTTCATATTTAAAATTATAGAATAGTATTCGTTTAAAGTTTACCACTCTAATTTAATATTACAAATAAGTTGAACCCTTTGAATACGGGACAAAAGTCGTAGTGACGCCCATTTAACCCATTATTACAGAATGATGATACGACTCAATGGTTTAGTAGCAAGCTTTCTATTTTAAACATAAGAATAATATTAAGATTCTGTTGCGACGTCATACTTTTGTAATGCTAAAGAATGTATTACGATATTTAGCTTTTAGTATATTTTTTGATTTTTTGAAAAGGATATCTAAAAAGTTTAAAATGTGGATTTACATGAGTAAGTAAAATGAAGGCATAAAAAAATGCCTATCCTTTTGGATAAGCAATACGGTCTCGACGGGAATCGAACCCGCGATCTCCTG
>NZ_KV840169.1:151913-152587 GCF_001839115.1 Staphylococcus sp. HMSC62B09 | reverse complement strand
AAGGGCGGTGTCTTAACCGCTTGACCAAGGAGCCGTTCTTAAGCACAAGATAGATTATAGCACAGGCTTTATTTTGAATACAAGACATTTTTTACATAATTTTAATATTTTTTTATAATTCCTTAATTTTTTGGATAAACGTTGTAATAACAATGGTTTTAAGGTTACAAATGCTATATTTATCGATTTTTTACACTTATATTTTTATAAAAAACGGGGGTGCGACAGAAATAAAATTTTCTCAAAGTTTATTTCGTTGTTACCTCGTCAAGGATGACTAGGTTTGAAAAAAGCTTGATACAAGGGCATTTTTCAAATCAGTCAGCTACTGACAAAATGATAAAGTAGACTGAGACATTTTATTTTGTCCCAGCCTCACTAATTATTAATATTGTTGGAATGATAGACGGGTTACAGTGAGCAAGTTTTTCGGCAGAAATACTCAAAGTTCGACAAAACTTGAAAAACAGTTTTGCTCACTTTTCGATTCTGTTCAAAACCTAAACGCTCACTTGCTCACCTTTTTTACCACAATTGTTCTAATAGGTTTGTTTGGTCACGGTCTGGACCTACTGAGAAGATTGAAATACGTACATTACATAATTCAGAGATGCGTTCTAAGTATTTACGTGCATTATCTGGTAATTCTTCTAATGTACGGCAACCAGTGATAT
>NZ_KV840169.1:121456-151813 GCF_001839115.1 Staphylococcus sp. HMSC62B09 | reverse complement strand
ATTGCGGGAGGCGGATTTGAACCACCGACCTTCGGGTTATGAGCCCGACGAGCTACCGAACTGCTCCATCCCGCGCTAATATTATTTACGTCTCAAAAATCATTACTTAAAAAGTATATCATTTTATAATGTCTAATGTCAATGATAATTTTAAATAAATTTTACATTCATTTAATTGAATCTTCATATTGAAATGCGACAATTGTCTAATAGTCATCGCCTTTCGAATACTTTATTAGTATATATAGTATCATTAACTTAGTCAATAAGTATTGTAAACTATTTTGTGTAAAAAAACGCTACATTTAAAATATTTTAATTAAAGATACCTATTGGATATCTAATTGCACTTGAAAGTATCTCTATATTTAATTATCAACCTTAATAATAATAAAAAATAGGTAGCTTTAACTACCTACTTAAATTAGTTTAAATATTGAACGTATTAATAATTAAATCACATGTTTTATTATTTAGTCATGTAATGTTGCATTTTTTCTTGTAATTCAGTAAAAGATACAAAGCCCTCTTCTTCTAAGAAATGTCCACCTTCATCAACAATTTTAGTCTTACCACCTAATTCATCAATTAAGTTTTGAGTTTCTATGTAAGAAACATAAGAATCATCTTTTGAAGCTAGTCCATAAAAGTGATTAACTTTAGTTTTAATTAAGTCATAATCGACATTAAACTCCCCTACTTTTATTGAATCGTCTATTTTCTTCGCATCTTCTTTAAATCCTGCTATACTGAAGAACCCCTCAAATGGTTCGTAAATTGATAGACCTTCAATGTATTTCAAAGTAGCCAATGAACCATACCCATGTGTGACAAAATAAGTATCTTTAGATAAAAGTTCAATTTGTTGATTTAATTCGAAGATCCAATTGTCTATATTATCATTCTTACTTTCATCTAAATGGAATAATTGAACATCGTAACCTTCTAGTTCTAAATTATGTTGCAACCACTTATACCAGTGGTTATGAGAATTTCCTAATTGTGAATGAACTATAATTACATTAGTCATTAATATTTTTACCTCCTTAAACACTAAATAATAATTCTCAATTTATATAACAAAACACTTTTAAAGAGGCAAATTCACCTCAAAAAAAGTGTTTAAATTATTATATTTCATCAAGCAATTCTTCCACAGCATTTTTACCTTGTTGAATACAATCTGGAAGCCCAACCGCTTCAAATGGTGCTCCTGTGATTCTGAGTGCAGAATAATTATTTTTAACGTGTTGTTGAATTTTTCTTATTTGACTAATATGACCAATGTGATATTGAGGCATGCTTTTAGTCAAACGATTAACAATTGTAAAATCCGGATCTCCATGAAAAGTCATCATTTTATTTAAATCACGACGTGCGATAGTCGCAATTTCTTCATCAGTATGATCTTCAACAACTGTATCACCTGGTTTACCTACATATGCTCTAATTAAAACTTTTCCTTGCGGTGTAGTAAAAGGCCATTTTTTACTAGTCCAAGTACAAGCTGTAATATTAGTATTACTTGTTCTCGCGATGACAAAACCAGTACCGTTATATGTGTTTTCAATATTCTTCTCATCAAATGCAAATACAACCGTTGCAACTGAAGTAGAATCCATCTCGTTAAAGTATTTAAAAGCTTGATCGTGATTGAACCATTTCATAAATGTTTGATGAGGCGTAGTAACTAAAATACCATCAAATTGTTCACTGTATTGATCAGTTGCTATTTCATAATTGTCATTGTTAATAATGATATCTTCTACATGTGTTTGATATTTCATCTTTACGCCTTTATCTTGTACATTTTTAGCTAATGCTTCAATAAATGAACTTAATCCGTGACGAAATTGTCTAAACTGACCTTTAGGGGCACCAGGGTATAGTTGACGTTGTTTAATTCGTTCAGCCTTTTCGTGTTGCATACCTTTGATTAAACTACCATACTTTTCCTCTTGTTCTTTAAAATTAGGAAATGTACTCATTAAACTTAATCGATCTATATCAGTACCATAAATACCACCCATGAGGGGTTCTATTAAATTTTCAAGCACTTCATTTCCTAATCGTCTTCTAAAAAACGCTCCAACTGATATATCATCCTCAATTTTTATAGGGGGTATTACCAAATCTAGTCCCGCTCTTAGCTTACCTATTGGTGAAATAAGTCTTATTTTTAAAAAAGGTTTAATATCAGTTGGGATGCCCATAATCGAACCACCTGGTATAGGATACAATTTATTTTTTGCAAAAATGTATGACTGACCTGTTTCATTAGTAATTAAATCATCTTCAAGTCCAATATCTTTTGCTATATCAGTCATGATTGTTTTTCGTCCAAGATAAGATTCAGGGCCTAGTTCAATAGTGTATCCATCTTTACGATACGTCTGTATCTTTCCACCTGGTCGATTTGTCGCTTCAAAAATGGTTACATCTATATCTGGTTTATAATGTTTTAAATAATATGCGCTTGAGAGGCCAGTTATACCTGCACCAATAATTGCAACTTTTTTACTCACATTGAGTCCCTTCCTTTATTAAAAAACTGTTTTTATTTCGTCCACGATAGCATTAATAAATAATGGATCCGTGTTAGGCATTGTTGGTCGATAGTAATTTGCTCCTATCTCATCACACACAACTTTACATTCATAATCATTATCATACAGTACTTCTAAATGCTCACATACAAAACCTACAGGCGTGTAGATAAAGTGTTTATATTGATATTCGTTGTACAACGTTCTTGTTAAATCTTGTACATCGGGTCCTAACCAAGGTGTACCTGTGTTACCCTCAGACTGCCAGCCTTGAGCAACGTGTTTAATATTTGAAGATGTTTGTAAACGATTCATTGTATCTTTTAATTCATCAGGGTATGGATCATTATTTTTTTCAATTAAACCTTTAGGTAAACTATGAGCTGATACAACTAAGATTGTCTCATCATGTTCATCTTGAGGAATTTGCTCTAAAGTTTCATTGATTTTATTAGTCCAATACTCAATAAATTTAGGTTGGTGATAATAATGTTCAACATGATGTAAAGCAATATCGTATTTATTGGCTTCCTCTTTTGCACGTTTATTGTATGATCCAACTGAGAAACTAGAATAATGTGGCGCTAAAACAACAGTAACCGCTTCTTTAATACCATCTTTATACATTTTTTCTACAGCTTCTTCAATATATGGAGAAATATGCTTTAGACCTAAATACAATTTATATTCCACATCTTCATAAACTTGATTTAAAGCATCTTTTAATGCTTCAGCTTGACGATCAGTAGTGCCAGCTAAAGGAGAAAGACCACCAATAAATTCATATCGGTCTTTTAAATCTTGTAATTCCTCATCAGTTGGTCTCTTACCATGTCTAATATCTGTATAATATGCTTCAATATCACTCTCTTTATATGGTGTTCCATATGCCATAACTAATAAACCTACTGTCTTAGTCATTAAATAAAACCTTCCTTAATCTTTGTATTCTTAATACTATTTACTTGTATAATCATGAACAAATTGAGTAACTCGCTTTAATGTATCAGGTTGTACTTCAGGAAAAACACCGTGTCCTAAATTAAAAATGTGTTTACCTCTTTCCATACCCTCGTCCAGAATTTCACGTACTCTGTGCTCTATTACGTCCCAAGGCGCGAGTAACAATGAAGGATCTAAATTACCCTGTAACGTTTTATTAACACCCATTTGTGTAGCTGATGAGATAGACGTACGCCAATCTAATCCTAGGACATCTATTGCTAAGTCATTCCATTCATTAATTAGATGGCTTGCACCCACTCCAAACATTATGACAGGAACATCATATCTAGCTTTAATTCCATTAATTAACTTATCCATTGAAGGTTTAATATAATAACGATAATCTTGAACATTTAAAGCTCCAACCCATGAGTCGAAAATTTGAATCAGCTCTGCGCCCGCTTCAACCTGAGCAACCACATAGTCAATTGATACTTGTACGAGATGATTCATTAAAGCAAACCATGTTGCCCCATCTCCATACATCATTGCTTTAGTATAATTATAATTTTTTGAAGGACCGCCCTCAATCATATAAGAAGCTAATGTAAATGGCGCACCTGTAAACCCAATTAATGGTACATTCAATTTCTCTTGTGTTAGCAATTGAATTGTTTCAAGTACGTACGGTACATCACGTTTTGGATCAATTTGAGTTAATTTATTTACATCAGATACAGATTTAATTGGATTGCTAATGACTGGTCCAATACCTGATTTAATATCAACATCAACACCAATTGGTTTCAAAGGTGTCATTATATCTTTATATAAAACTGCTGCATCAGTATTATAATTATCAACTGGTAATTGAGTTACATAAGCACATAATTCAGGTTGGTGTGTGATGTCGAAAAGTGAATATTTCTCTTTTAATTTTCGATATTCTGGTTGTGAACGGCCAGCTTGGCGCATAAACCATACAGGTGTATGAGATGTTTTTTCACCTTTAATTGTTTGTAAAATTGTATTATTTTTATTATGCACCTTATAGTCCTCCTAAATTAAAATCATTCTTATCTATAATATCATATGCTGATATAATTATCGTTTATCTACACTTAAATGTCATAAAAAAGACAAAGCATAAATGTACATTTCAATTCACTAAATTATAATAATTTATTAAACATAATTATAGTATATTTATATGCTTAAAAATATCCCTCAATAAGACTAAATGGATTTTTAAAATATTTAAACAATACATACAATTATTATAGCTAGTACCATTAATTAATCGTATAATATAAACAATAAAGGAGGTATGAGTCATGAACATATATTCAACTTATGGGACTTATGGTTACTTAAATCAAATCCGAACAAATAATACTAATAGAAATCTATTTTTATTTTCAACAAATGATTCTTCTGTAATTATTGAAGAATCAGATGAAAAATCAATTTTAAAACATCCCACTGTTTACACAACTGTTAATTCTATTAATGACTTAGATCAAACACATTTTTACTCAGCAATATTTATCCCTTCTTCTGATGATCATGTTCATCAATTAGAAAAACGTATTGCAAATTTGGAATTAAATTTCGATAAGTTTGCCGGTTTTAAAAGTTATCGTTTTTTAAAGCCTGTTCAAGGAACAACTTACAAAGTTTATTTTGGTTTTGCTAATCGCCAAACTTACGAAGATTTTAAAGAAACAGATACATTTAAGGATTATTTTTCAAAAGATGCATTAAGACATTATTTTGGTTCTAGTAGCCAACATTCTAGCTACTTTGAGAGATATTTATATCCAATCAAGGAATAATAAAAAGGTTGCCTTTTAACTAGATGTAGTTTTGCTTGTTCTAGTTATAGGCAACCTTTTTAATCTTTAAGTAGTGATTCTTGATATTGTAACTTCTTAATTGTGCTTCTAATCGTTAACCACCCTACTATAAAGAAGATTAGAGCGAAAAAGAAATATTGTGGGTATATACTGATAAATGCAATTGAAAAAATTAATCCTATAATTAACATTAAGCGATAAAGAAATTTTTCATAACCTTTAATCACTTCGACATCTGGTACTGGCCAAACTTGAGGCCATAATCCATAGGCTTGTTGCGTATAAAATTGAGACATTTGCAATAATGTAATGTACATGAACAGACATCCAATAATTGCTGAAACAATAGGAAACGATAGCCAAATCATTAGCACTAATGCAATGACAATCAGTCTAAATATAATACTAAAAGCATCTCTACCTCTTACAAAGCTACGTGTAAATAGATATAAATACATATTTTTAGAATTAAATTTCCTGCCTTTAGGTGTAGGTAATAAGAAATCTAAATATCTACGTCTAACTGCAGACTCTTTTAAATGTTTAACATCCGTAAACATATTTACGAATTTATAATAATTTGTATGGTGTCTTTCTTCAATACCTATCATTCGTTCCCATGGATATAAATTAACTCGATTTAATTTAGGTAACGCTAACATTCCACCAAGTAATATAAACGTAAAGATAACTCCCCAGTACATTTGGTAACCCAATATTAAGTCATATGTTACTAAATTAATCAAAAATAAAATTAAACTTATACTCCAACTTGATTGCTTTAGTTGATACCATTGCCATCTCACTTTCAATCCAATCCATGGGTGTATCAATGTTAAAATACTCAAGATGATAAATGGTGTTATGAAATCACCATCTAATTTAGAAAATAATGGAAACAAGATAATGAGTATTACTAGTTGTATCGCTATTCTATTAAAATAGCTGTAGCGAATGCTTAGGTTCATATAATTTTTCATATGTTTTTCAAAAGGCAATAAAAATATTCTATCTGCATCTTTTAAAAATGTTCGTATTGGAAAGATAGATGTTACAGCTAATATTATACTAGCACATAACGCATAATCTATATGTTTAGGTATATGTTGCAACCATTGACCATAACCTAATATAAATGCTCCCAATAAAATTAATAAAAATACTGAAAAATGGCCATTAAAAATAAATTTATTATAATAACGCTTCTCTTTTTGAATGGTGTTCAATCTAGATTTAAATAATGAAGTAGCTGAATTATCCATTTTCTTGACCACCTTGTGTGACATGTATATAGATGTCATCAAGTGTGTGACCACTTAATCCAGTTTGTTTACGTAGCTCCTCTAAATCACCGAAAGCAACCACTCTACCTTTATCTAAAATAATAAATCGATCACAATAACGTTCTGCAGTTGCCAAAATATGCGTACTCATTAAAACAGTACGTCCTTCATTTTTCTTTTCTACCATTAAATCCAACATAGATTGAATCCCTAGTGGATCAAGGCCTAAAAATGGTTCGTCAATAATATATAATTCTGGATTAACAATGAACGCACATATTATCATCACCTTTTGTTTCATACCTTTAGAGAAATGACTAGGAAAGACCTTTAATTCATTCTCTAATCTAAATGTTTTAAGTAAAGGTCTTGCACGTTTCATTGCTTCTTCTTTACTCAATTGATATGCCATTGCAGTCATCGCAATATGCTCTTCTAATGTTAATTCTTCATATATAATTGGTGATTCAGGTATATAAGATAACTTTTTTCGATAAACTTCGATGTCATCTGTAATTTCTGTATTTGAGATAGAGAGATTACCCTCAGTTGGCGTTAATAAAGCTAGCATATGTTTAATAGTTGTGCTTTTGCCTGCACCATTTAATCCAATTAAACCAACAATTTCCCCTGCTTTTAATTCAAAATTTATATCTTCAATAACAGGACGTTTCCCATAACCACCTGTTAAATGTTCAACTTTTACTGTCATAAGGCACCTCCATGAATAACATTGTACCAAAATTAGCTTTTAACTACTAAAATTACATTTACTTCACTAACGAAATTTTATTTTACAAATGCTATAATAAGCTATAAATACGTAAAAGGAGTGCATTCAAATGGCTGAAACTGTATTTAGTAAAATTTTATCTGGAGAGATTCCAAGCTTTAAAGTTTATGAAGATGACTTTGTTTATGCATTTTTAGATATTTCACAAGTGACTAAAGGTCATACATTATTAATTCCTAAAAAAGCGTCACCAAATATTTTTGAAACTGACGAAGAGACAATGGCTCATATTGGTACAGCTTTACCTAAAGTCGCTAATGCAATTAAGAAAGCTTTTAATCCTGATGGTCTAAATATCATACAAAATAATGGTGAGTTCGCAGATCAATCAGTATTCCATATTCATTTCCATTTCTTACCACGATACGAAAATGATATCGACGGTTTCGGATACCATTGGGAAACACATGAGAACGAAATTAATGATGAACATAAACAAGCTATCGCTGATCAAATCAAAGCGCAATTTGATTAATTCTGCATATTGAATGTCATTTTAGGGTAATATACAATTATAATTAACTTGTCGAAATATGATTGTTGTAGAATCTGAAATTTATTTCATTTCTTATTCTATTATTATCCGTTAACGACATAATAAGTGAGGAGAATAGAACATGAAAATATCACGCGTATTATTTGGTATTACTGCGGGAGTAGCATCTGGAATTGCTGTTTCTTGGTTAAACCGTGATGATCAAAGCGTAAAGAATAACACGATTGATTCTAAAGAACCTACTGGGTCTCGCTCTGAATTAGAACGTGAAATTGAGTCACTTAAACGTAATTTCTTTAACATTATTGATTATGGTAAGCAAGTAAAAAATGATGGTGTCTCATATGGTAGCGAAATTGGAGATGAATTTAAAACACTAATTGGTGATTTTAAATCTGATATTAATCCTAATATCGAAAAATTACAATCACACATTGAAAATCTACAAAATCGTGGCGAAGAAATAAGTAATACTTTTTCAAAAGATAATAAATAAAGTTTAATCATTAGATTAAACTGTGATACGGGAGTGGCGTTGAAATCATTATGAATATTTCGCTACTCTCTTTATTAATGCCAAAATTGGCTTGACTGTTGTTACTGATAGTTAGATAATACGTAGCGTATATAAATAAGACCTATTAAGAGGTGTCAGTATGTTTCTATGTAAACGTCAAATTGATATTCATGCACGATTTGGTGTACCAAGAATTGCATTTTTAAGTTTTACTATTACAGTCATCGTATTTTTAATTAGTTATGAAATAATGTATTATTTTGTAAATACACCTTTGTCAGATCGACATTTTGTTATTTTATTAATATTTGTTGCACTTATGTACCCTATCCATAAAGCATTACACCTTCTCTTTTTCTTACCTTATGTTAATTCATTTAGAATTCATAAATTAAACAAAAAGCGTTGGTTACCCTATTTTAATACGTATGTAAGTACGCCTGTACATAAGATATACTTTTGTATTAATTTAATTTTACCTTTTATTTTAATAACTATATTTTTGATTTTTCTAACGATGCATTTTCCGCAATACGGACACTATTTTATGTTTTTGCTTGCGTTAAATTTTGGCATATCTGTAATGGATTTTTTATATCTTAAGATTATTATTTTTTCAAATGAAGGTCATTTTATTGAGGAGCATCAAACAGGTATAAATATATTAAACAAAGTGCCATATCAATCTTTTCATTAAGTATCATAGTATCGATCTTGAAACATATGTTATGCCTCAAGTTCGATACTTTTTTAATATTTAAGCCCTACTTAATCTCATTCTTTGGCAGTATCTAGCCCGTTTCTAATTGGTGATGTTTTCATAATATGTTATAGTAACGTTGTTATTAATGTAAAAGGAGCTATCAACTATGAAAATTATGAATAAATTAATTGTTCCAGTAACTGCGAGTGCTTTACTTTTAGGTGCGTGCGGTTCGAATGCAACAGATTCAGAAAGTAATACATTAATCTCTTCTAAAGCTGGAGATGTAAAAGTAAAAGATGTAATGAATAAAATTGGTGACGAACAAATTGCTAGTACGTCATTTAGCATTGCGTTGAATAAAATTCTAGCTGATAAATATAAAGATAAAGTTGATACAAAAGATATCGATGATGAAATTAAAAAAGAACAAAAACAATATGGTGGCAAAGATCAATTTGAAAGTATGCTTAAACAACAAGGTATGTCTTTAGATGATTATAAAGAACAGAAAAAACTTGCCGCATATCAAAAACAATTATTAGCTGATAAAGTTAAAGTGTCAGACAAAGAACTTAAAGAAAACACTAAAAAAGCTTCTCATATTTTAATAAAAGTTAAATCAAGCAGCAGTGATAAAGAAGGTTTATCAGACAAAAAAGCTAAAGAGAAAGCTGAGAAAATTCAAAAAGAAGTTGAAAAGAACCCAGATAAATTTGGAGAAATCGCTAAAAAAGAATCTATGGATTCTTCAAGTGCCAAAAAAGATGGTTCTCTAGGTTATGTAGTTAAAGGACAAATGGTAAGTAAATTTGAAAAAGCACTATTTAAACTAAAAGAAGGTCAAGTTTCAGATGTGGTTAAAACGGACTATGGTTACCATGTCATTAAAGCCGATAAAGAGAATGATTTTGACAAACAAAAATCTAAACTTAAAGCCAAACTAATCGAACAAAAGGTACAAAAAGATCCTAAGATTTTAACAAATGCGTATAAAGATTTATTGAAAGAATATGATGTAGATTATAAAGACAGTGATATCAAGAAAGCTGTAGAAAACACTATTTTAAATCCTGAGAAACTTAAACAACAACAGTCATCTTCAGATAGTTCTTCAGCTGCATCAGGTTTATCTTCATAATTTTCATAGTATTAACATTAAATAGTAAGGGAGCAAGTCGATCAATTCGTTAAGAATTAAGACTTGCTCCCTTTCACGTGTTCAAAATTGTATAAAACAAGCGTTTTTACCCACTACATTGTCTATACAATAATTGACATTGTAAGGTAAAAACGCTTTTTAATTAGTCTAATTTTTCTGGATTGTAAAACTGTCTATTTTCCATACCAAAAATTCGTTCAGTAAATTGACCTTTATCGGTTTTCTTAAATGCTTTTTCAAACATATTCATTTTAGCATCGATATTGTCAATAAAGAATAATATTTCTGCTTCTTTTAAATGTGGTAACTTAGGTGATCCAAATTCCATTTTTCCGTGATGTGCTAAAATCATATGACGAAGTAACATCACTTCTTCACCATCAATTCCTAACTCTTTCGCCGCTTCCGCCACTTCATCACTTGCAATTGATATATGTCCTAGCAAATTACCTTCAACTGTATATGTTGTAGCAACTGGACCACTTAATTCCCTTACTTTACCTAAATCATGCAAAATAATTGAACTATACAACAAACTACGGTTTAACAATGGATAAATGTTGCATAATGACTTAGCTATTTCTAGCATTGTAAGTACGTGATAACTTAGACCACTTGCAAAATTATGATGGTGTGAACTTGCTGCAGGATACGTAAAGAATTTATCTTGATATTTTTTCAATAAATGACGTGTTATACGTTGTAAATTAGCATTTTCAATATCTAATATATAGTGTGAAATGTTTTCTTGGATTTCATCCGGAGATAAAGGTGCACCATCAACGAAATCTTGAGTCTTAAATCCGTCTTCTGGTTTAGATAATCTAAACTGATTGACTTTCATCTGTTTACGACCTCGATAATTAATCACGTCGCCTTTAACCCAAACAATTGTCTCAGGTTGAAGAATCTGCATATCTTCTTTACTAACAGTCCATAGTTTGGCTTCAATATCACCACTTTTGTCTTGTAAGAATAAAGTCATATAGTCTTTTCCTTGAGCAGTAACACCTTGTGTAGCTCTATGAATTAAGAAGAAATTTTCAACCGAATCTCCTGGGTTTAGCTTTTCTACATTTCTCATCGTTTTCCGCCTTCCTCTAGTTTATTTAAAATTAGCATCTCTTTAGAAGGAATTGCAGCATCTTTCATACAAGTGAAGTATAACACTTGATAATCTTTGGCTAATTCTCTTAAATAGTTTAACATCATAGATTTTCTTTGTTTATCAAAATGAACAAAAGCATCATCAATAATTATTGGGAATGGATAATAAGGTCTTAAAATCTTAATCAAACTAATTCTAAGTGCAATATATAATAATTCTTTCGTTGATTGACTTAGTTCAAGTGGATGATACATTTGGCCATTATTGTGTTTAACCATTATTGTATCATTTTCATAAGTTATCATATTGTAATTCTCTTGTGTCAGATCCGTAAATATTTTTACAGCTTCATTTATAACTTGAGGTAATCGTTTATCTTTAATTTGCTTAATATGTTCATTTATTAATGCTTCTAAGTAACTTAAACTAGCCCAATCTTTAGCTAAATCATTCATTCTATTCTTCAAGTTATAATACTCATGTCTTAACTTAGATAATGTTTTATCTGTCTCCATGTAATTAATTTGAGCGGTTAAGTCACTAACTTCAGTTTGTTTATCTAAATACTGATCGTTATATGCATCAACTTGTTTAGCAAGAAGCACATCTTCTTCTTCCAATTGAGCAGTTGTTTTTTCGCTCAAATTCGAACTATCTTCATAAGAGAAATTTTGATTTTCGAGATATGCAGTTAAATCATTAAATCTTGCAAGTTGTTGGTGATACAATTGATATTGCTCGTAAGACTGATAAAATGCTTCTTCACTTGAAACATTGATATAAGTAAATAATTTATTAATAGTTTTTTCATTTTCTTCTAATTGTTCTTTTAATTGTTCCAATTCATTACTTAATAACTCAATTTGACTTTTAAGTTGTTCTTTCTTCTCTTTATTACTTTCGTATTTAGAAATCCAGCTCTTCATATCATTAAATAGTGAAGCTTTATTAAATGGTGTGATTTCATTTCCAGTATTTTTAAGCGCTTTATCATAAAAATGCGTCAATTTCTGATTTACTTGTTGATGTTGATCTAATAATTTACTGCGGTAACTGTCATTTGATTTAAGTTGATTCATAGTTTTAAAGCTATCTAGTAATAAATCATCTGTCATTTCATTAGGTACTTTCACATTTTCTTTAACTGCATTTAATTTTTGAGTTAAGTCATTGATTTGTTGTTCTGTTTTTTGCAGTAAATTTTCTTGATGATTTAATTTATTAGCTAATACACTTTTATTGTTACTTGTATTACTCCAACGTTCACGAAGTTGAAATTGTTGATCTAAGTCGAAGTTTAAATCGTAATTAGATTCCAAATCATTAATTTGTTGTTCCAAATCATTAATTTCTTCACTAATTGATTCACTGTAATCAATTTCTTTTGTCTTAACCAAGAAAGTACCAATAATAAATATGACAGTTAAGATTGCAAATATAACTCCGAAAATTAAATTTTGTGTCACAAATGAGAATAGTGTTAAACCCAGACCAACTATAGATAACACTATAAAACTTAATCTAAGCCACCAATTTCGCTTTTGCTTTCTTTCTTTATCAGAATTAAAAGTATCTTTAAGTTTGTTATACAGATTCTCTTTCTCATGTAGTTCTAACTTTTGTTGATTATATTGTTTCTTTTTATCTAGTGAATCTTCAGAAACTAAATCTTTTTCCAAGTTTTCTATTTCCTGAGATAGCATATTTTGTTCAATTTGATTTTCATCAATAGCTCTTTCAATTTGTTGTTTTAACACTTTTTGTTCATTTCGCGTCTTGATAGTTTCACTAACATAATTCTTCATAGATTCAGAGGTATCTGTATTGTGATAAACTTCTTGCCAACCAATACTTGTTTTCAAATCAGCTTCTTGACGCTCGTAATCATCAATTTCTTGCTTAAGTGAAGAAGATTTCATTTCAGCTTGTTGAATTTCATTTTCATCACGAGTTAAATGATAAATATGATTAGCTGTATCTTCGTTCAAAGCAGGAATTGTATTAAATTCATTCTCTAATTGTTTTAATTTCTCTTCACGCAAACTTATATCTCTAGCTAGAGATTGTTTGTAATTTGAAGCAGTTTCATAACGCTCGATCCCTTTTTCCGGAAAACTTAATGGCTCAATATTAAGTTTTTGCTCTAAATCTTTCCATTCTTGGGCCTGTTCATGAATAGCAAGTTGCTTTTGTTTACTTTCATGCATTTTTGATAATTGGTTTAGATTGGCTTTTAAATGTTCCAAATGACGTTGTGATTTATCTCTATCATCAACTAAACGATGATAGTCATCTAACTTAGTCTCTTCTTCTCTTATTTGGGCTTCAAGGCTTTTCAATTCATCGAGCTGTTGATTGAGTATTGGGTTTTTTCCAGCCTTTTTATAAAGCGTGGATTTCTTTTGACTGACCATTTTATTCATCATTGTGAACTCAGAAGAACCTAATGCACCTGCTTCAAGTAAATAACTTTGTAATTGGTCCTCATCTAAGTTACGGTGAATATCTTGTAATCCAAGCACATTAAACGAGAATATACCTTGATAAGTTTTCTTAGAAATGTAATTTAATTTTTTCTTGAGCCAAGCTTCGTCTCGAATCAAACCATTTTCTAGGTAAACTTTTACATCACCTGAAATGCTACCTTTAACTCTCTCTACTACGATCTCTGATTGGTCATCTAGTATAAGCGTAAGTTTTCCCCCATACTGATTACCCATACGTGGTTCAAGTCGAGGTTCTTTTTCTTTTTTCGTTGGAAAGCCAAAAAGTATAGAATGTATGAAAGCTTGAATCGTTGATTTACCAGCTTCATTCTCACCGAAAATTTCCGTAAATTCACGGTTAAACTCTATTTTGCGATGCACAAATTGACCATAGCCATAAATCTCTAAAGATTTAATAATCATCACTTTCACCTCTCATGTCTGCCTTTAAAATGTTCTCAGCGCGATTAACAAGTTCAACAGTGTCAAACTCAGTATAATCTTCTAAATATTTGGATGCTCTAGGGTTTAAATATAATTCAGTCATCGCCTCTTCAAACACTTTATTGTCTTTGATTAAATCAGCTGAAAACTCTCTTACAAGAGGCACTTCATCCATTTGCATATATTTAAATGTGAGCGTTTCTATGATTACGAAGTGATGTTCATTTTCTTCATAGTCATCAATCATTTCTTTAATTTGACTAATGTCTTGTGAAGATATGGGTCTATCACTGTCAACATTTACAGTTAATCTATAAAAAGCCTTTCCATCAGAACGTACGCTTTCTTTGAAGGATTGAATTGCTTCATAGATACCTTGTTTTGTAAGTTTGTCTGTATTGATAGCAGCTTCTTCAAATCTAATTTGTTGCGTTGGAATAAAATTAGCGTTTAATCGTAAATGGTCACCTTCTACCAATAAACATCCCTTAGGTCCTTGCTCACCAAAATGACGTCCTTGAATGTTTCCAGGATAGTAAATTGGTGGCATATCACTTAATTCTTGTCTTTCATGAATATGGCCAAGTGCCCAATAATGATATAGTTTTTGATTCAAATCTTCTAAAATAAATTCAGTATAGCGATTTTTAGTTGAAGATTTACTATAAGTACCGTGTAACATTCCAATATGAATACCTTTTTTACCTTGGCTAGATGGATACTCATCAATTTTATTTTCATAACTTGTATCATGTTGATAGCTAAAACCATGAACAAAAATTGTCTCTCCATCTTTTGTGATAGCTTGATATGTTTCTACTCTATTTGAGAAGACCGAAACATTATCTGGCCAATCATTAGTAATTTTTTCAGTAAGTGGATCATGATTACCATGGCTTATGTAAACGAAAATTTGTTCTTTTTCTAATCGCTTAAATTGTTCTTTCAAAAATACTTCAGCACGCAACGTACGATTCTCACTATCAAATAAATCTCCAACGATGAGAACAAAATCAACTTCTTCTTTTAATGCTGTATCGACAATCTTCTTAAAGCTTTCATAAGCACTGTTTTGAACATCTTCAAAAATTGATGGCGCCAAATGACTTTTAGATTTAAAGGGGCTGTCGAGATGTAAATCTGCACAGTGAATAAATTTTATCATTGAAATTAGCTCCTTAATTGCATCTTCGTTTATCTTTATGTATTCCTATATTTTACCATAACTTATTTAATTGGGGCGATGAACTTATATATTAAAAAAGCTACAAAACTTTCAATTGAAAGCTTTGTAGCTTATTGTGCTAACAATTAGTCAGCGTAAATTTCATCTAAAGGTTTAACAATGATTTGGTTAATTTCTTGGAATACTTGGCTCATTTTTTGCTCAGCTTGCATTAATTCAGAAATATTTTCATCTTTTTCAATTGCTTGAGCTTGTTCTTGAGCTTTTGCTAAATCTTCTTCAGGAATTTCTTCACCTTGCATTTGTTTTTGTTGGAAACTTAATTGAGTTTCACGGAACTCATCGAATAATTTTTTTGATTCTTCATTATCTTTAACTTTAGAGAAAGCATCTTTAATAGCTTTATATTCATCACTATCTCTTAATGCTTGTTCTAGTTGATTTGCATAATCATATAAATTTACTGCCATATTTGTTTGCACTCCTTAGTGAAAAGTAATTTTGACAACTCTTTATTACCATAACATATTATTTATAGTTAGACAAAGATTGCGACTATACCTTGGAAAAATCCTATAATACCACCCAAAATGAAACCTAATGACATGATAAGTTTTAACTCTTTATTAGCGATTTCAATAATTAATCTTTCAATATAATCTAAGTCAAAGGTATTAATTTGATTTTCAACCATCTGACGTAAATTTATTTTTGTCATTATCGTTGATAAATGATTAGATGCTTGTTTAATTATTAAATCAGTAATTGTATTAGCAACTCCTATTTGAATTTGATCAACTAATTTTGGTGTTAACCTACTGATTGGAGTATCCATTTTTTCATTTAATTGTAAATTTGTCATGATTAAATGCACCAAGGATTCACTTATATTTGTAAATTGTTCTTCTTTAACAACATGACTTAAAGGTTGAGATTTTAATGTTTCATATTCACCTCGAATCACTTTGTCAATAATAATTTTTGCTTTAGGATGTCTTGTTAAACGTATTAATTCATGTTGAACACGTTCAGCAATATTTTCTTTAGTCATAAACATTTGTAATAATCCAACAATTTTACCTTTTTCAGCAAAAAATGTATCTAGCATATCGTAAATATCTCTAGCACCTTTATCTGAAGAAAGATAATTACGTGCACGTTCTCGAATTAAATCTCCTGCTTGGTCTAATTTTTCATCAACCATTGTTATTACTTCTGCAGGAAGAATTTCATTAATTGATGTTGCCTGTTTATCATAGTAATAATTATTCAATTTATTTATTATGGTTTTATCTAGCTTATTGTTAATGAGGTCATCAAGATCAAAATCAAATTGATTTGCAAATTTTCGTATTGTAGCATCATCACTTTTTAGTTTAGACAATTGCTTTATTACTAAATCATTGATTGCTTCACGAGTATTTGGTTCATTTAACTTTTGATGTATAACTGACTCTGTTATCAAATGTTCTTCAATCACTTGACCTATCTTAGTAGCAATTTCTTCCCTTCTTTTAGGAATTAGACCAGGTGTAAATGGTATACGCATCTTGAATATATAATATGGTTTAAATGGATGGAATAACATTCTTATTGCAATTACATTTGTTACGCCTCCAATTACAGCCCCTACTACTACCATAAATAGGATAACTAAAAAAGCTTGCATCTCGATTTCTCCTTAAAAATTATTTTCACAATATGATGATTATATCACTTTGGAATATATGGTTCCTTAATTTTACTTTGCATTAAAATTGAAAATGCAGAAATGTTTTGAAATAAAAAAATCGAGCCGCGATATCAAATATCTTAGGCTCGTCTTTTAATTAATATCAAGTTAAACTTAAGCTGAGAATTTCTTAATATAAGAATAATCTCAGTTCAATCAGTTTTACAATTAAGCTATGTAGTCTCAAAACATTATGTTCGCCATATGTAATAACCACATACCTTGAATGTATATAAATTAAAAGTGATTAAATCTGGTGTGATTCTTCTATCACTTTCATATTAAATCATAATATTTTAACTATTATTAAACGTGCATTAATTCTTCTTTAGCATTTCTGTTAAAGTATGTTTCAGCTTCTCTTAATTTTGAAGTGCCAAAGATAGGTTGCTTTTCTGAATTTAATACTCTATATATGTTACTTACTTTATTACTTTGTAACATAAAACCATTACGTGTTTCGATAGTATTCCAATAAATATCACTAGTTGTTGAATGATTTGGATATGCACAATGATTACGTGAAATAGTTTGAACAATTTCTAAAGGATCGCAACCGAACGTATTATTTAAAACATCAGAATCTCTGAATAATGCACAAATTGAAACACATGTTGTCCAGTTTGGTAACACACGTTCTTTCTCAATTTGAACTAATGTTTTTTTTGAAAGGCCAATTGTTTGAGCCATAGTATCTTGCGTATAGCCCGCTTCAATTCTTACCATTTTAAATTTTGTTTGAATTAAATCTGTGAAACTCTGTCTATCCATATTTTATTCTCTACCTTTCTAATAGGGGTTAATTTATCCGGACACAAGAAATTGCAATAATACACATTTCTTGAAACACAAATTACATCTTAATATATTTTCAATAAAATGAAAAGAGGAATTTTTGTTTTTGTATACAATTTTATTAATGGCGAAATTATCAAAATAATTAAATTAATTTATTTGCTAACTCACTTCTAATAATCCTTTACATTTTAATTGTATTTTCATCCCTAGCTCTTTAACGATTTATTATATTACACTCTATACAAGTTTATTTTCAATAGCATAAATTGCTGCTTGTGTACGGTCTGTTACACTTAACTTATTAAATATATGACTAACATGTGTTTTTATTGTTTTTTCAGAAACGAATAACGTATTTGCAATTTCTTTGTTCGTTTTACCTTTTACCATTTCAGCTAATACTTCTATTTCTCGTTTAGATAGCTTATTAGTATTATGTGGTTTTGAAGATACGGTGTCTATTACACTTTGTGCTTCTGGATGAATAATCCGTTTATTATTTAAAACGTCATGTATCGTTTGAATTAATTTTTGAGGCTCAACATCCTTCATTTCATATCCATCTGCCCCTTTATTAATAGCTGAAATAACATGTTCATCATCTACATAACTTGTTAATACCAATACTTTAATATCAGGGAAATGACGTTTCACGTATTCTGTCACTTCAATACCATTCATTTCAGGCATTACCAAATCAAGAAGGATGATATCTGGTATATCATGGTCATTTAAATAATTAATTAAAGATTGACCATCCGATAAGCTTGCCAAAACTTCCAAATCAGCCACCGTCGATAAAAGGAATTCCAATCCTTGTCTTACAATATGATGGTCATCAATCAATATGACTTTAGCCACAATTTTTCTCCTTTCACCAATTTACAAAGGAATCTCTAAAGATAGCGTTGTTCCTTTGTTAGGCATTGTATCTATGTTAACTTGTCCATCTAATGCATAAATTCGTTGACTTATGTTTTTTAACCCTTGTGATGAATTATTAGTTTCTTTATTCATATCGAAACCAATTCCTTCATCTTTTGCAATAATTATCAACTTTTCTTTATCTTGTTTTAAAATAATATGTACTGAATTAGTTTGAGCATGTTTTTTAGTATTATTTATACATTCCTGTAATATCCTATAAACGTTCTCTTCTACGATATTTGATAAACTAATAATTCCATCAACACTTATTGTTAGTTTTATATTAAGAATTTGTGCATATTGATTTAATGCCTGCACCAAACCATGCTCAAGACCTACTGGTTTAAGTTGCCAAATTAGTGTACGCATTTCATTAACCGCATTTTGACTTGTTTCTTCAATGGTCTTAAAAGCTTTTTTCGCAATTTCATCTGTCGTTATGTCATGTGCTGCATGAGCGGTCAATTTTAGTGAAAATAATAATTGGTTTACTGAATCATGTAAGTCTCTTGCTAAGCGATTACGTTCATTTAATCTAGCTGCCTCTTTTTCCTGATCAGTTAAATAAATGCGTTTAATTGAAGAGCCAATCTGTAAAGCGACCGATTCTAATAGGGCTAAATCCTGTTCGCTATAACGCGTAGTATATGGTGATGCAACATTGAGTAAACCATATTGTTCTGTGCCAGACCGTAGTGGCACTGTAGCATGGTGTGTTACACCTTCTGTTGCTGCTTTATATGCTTGATTTGCTAAATTTATTCTAGAACAATTGATTATGTTAGAAGCCTTCGTTAAACGCTCATTATGATACGCAGTGACACACCAACAAGATCCTTCTTTCATATAACAGCAATTATCCTTCTTTAATGCACCTGGGAGATCAACATCAGCTACTATCTCGTGATGGCCGTTATTATCTATAAAGAAAATCCAACCAGTTGTAAAGTTACTACCATTTATTAAATAATTCAAAGCACCGTGCATCATATTATATAATTCTGTTTCCTCATTGAGATATTCTGCTATTTCTTTTAATAATGCTAAGCGTGTTGGTTTTTCCATGAAATCGCCTCAGTTACTCATATTTGCATTAGTCTTATTATACAGTGAGATTTACATTTTTAAAAATGTAAAAATGTTTAAGTTACATATTATTATTTATTATGAAATTCGTAAGATTGTGATTAATATACGTTATTAGCAATCTAAGATATGGTATGATTAATGCGAATGCTATTAGGAGGAAATTATGAAGTTTAAAATACATGAGAATTATAATCAAAATACGTTGAGAGAAATCTTTCAATCATTGAAATTGCCTAAGAAAGACTTACATCAGTTAAATATGTCAAAAGATATAACTATAAACAATCACCCTGCGAAATTAACAGATAAAGTGCTTACCGGGGATGATATTTACATTCCAACACCAGTAGAAAAAAGTAATTACTTACCTAGTTATCGTTACGCACAAATTAGTTATGAAGATGATGATTTAGCTATTGTCATGAAACCTAAAGGCGTTAAGACTCATCCAAATGATTTAAAAGAGAGTAACACTTTAATGAATCATGTTATTTATACGTTAGATAGTGAATATGTCGAACCTATTCATCGCTTAGACCAAGAAACGGTTGGTTTACTCATTGTAGCTAAGAACCCTCTAATGAAAAAAATTCTAGATCGTATGTTGGAAGAAAATGAAATTACTAGAATATATAAGGCTAATGTTAAGTCATTATTACCAATTAAACCTCAAACTATTGATAGTCCTATAGGTAAGGATAAATTCCATCCTAATAAACGACGAATTTCTAATACAGGTCAACAAGCGATTACGCACATTCTTTCCTCTAAAATGATAAAAGAAGGCGTATGCCAATTGGATATTAAATTAGATACGGGCCGTACTCATCAAATTAGAGTTCATTTAGCTGAAATTGGTCATCCTGTTATAGGCGATCCTTTGTATGGTAATTCTACATTACGCCAACTAGAACTTAATAGTCATAAAATTGAATTTAAACATCCACTCACTCAAGAATTAATATCAGTTAGTTTGGATGATGAATAAATAATAAGGAGTAACTATCGATTCATAGACAGTTACTCCTTTTATTAGTTATATGTGGTTGTTTTTTAGTGTGGGTCCACCATATCCTCAGGTTTTATCCATTCTTCAAATTGTTCTTCTGTAACATGACCAGATTGAATAGCCGATTCTTTTAATGTTAACCCTTCTTTATGTGCTTTCTTGGCAATTTGAGCAGCTTTTTCATAACCAATGTGTGGATTTAGCGCAGTAACTAACATTAATGATTGATTTAAATAATTATTAATGTTTTCTTCAATTGGTTCAATGCCGACTGCACAATTATCATTAAACGTTTGCATACCATCTGCAAGTAAGTAAATTGATTGTAATGTATTATGAAGAATTACTGGTTTAAATACATTTAATTCAAAATTACCTTGAGAACTTGCAATACCAACTATAGTGTCATTACCCATAACTTGTACTGCAACCATAGTTAACATTTCACATTGTGTTGGATTTACTTTACCAGGCATGATTGATGATCCTGGTTCATTTTCAGGAATTGAAATCTCTGCAAGCCCCGCTCTAGGACCAGATGCTAACCATCTAATATCATTGGCGATTTTCATTAAGTCTGCTGCTAAGGCTTTTAACGTACCATGTAATTGCACGACTTCATCATGTGAAGTCAACGCATGGAATTTATTTTCAGATGATACAAATTTATATCCAGTATTCTCTGAGATAAATTTAGCAACTTTATTACCAAATTCTGGATGTGCATTAATACCTGTACCTACGGCAGTTCCACCGATAGCCAAACTTAAGATATGTTTTTTTGATTCAGCTAATAATTCTTCACATTTATCTAACATATGACGCCAGCCACTAATTTCTTGACCTAATTTAATTGGTGTCGCATCTTGTAAATGTGTACGTCCAATTTTAATAATTGATTGGTATTTATCTTCTTTTTCTTTAAAAGTATCACGTAAATGTTTTAATGCAGGTTCAAGTTTCATTTCAACTTCATGATATAATGCAACATGCATTGCTGTTGGAAAAGTATCATTTGAACTTTGAGATTTATTCACATCATCATTAGGATGAATCGATTCATCGATACCTTGTTCTTTTAAATATTTATTTGCTACGAAGCTGACTACTTCGTTAACGTTCATGTTACTTTGCGTACCGCTTCCTGTTTGCCAAACAACTAGTGGGAAATGTTCATCTAATTCCCCTTTTAAAATTAAATCACAAGCGTAAACGATTGCATCTTTTTTAGCGTCACTTAGTTTTCCTAGTTCATGATTTGCTAATGCTGCACCTCGTTTTAATTGAGCAAATCCATATACTACTTCAATTGGCATACGTTCTTTACCTACAGGAAAGTTTCGTTTACTTCTCTCCGTTTGTGCACCCCAATATTTATCACCAGGTACTTCAATCTCTCCGAATGTATCGTGTTCAATTCTTACTGACATGCGATAATCTCCCCTTATACAATTATTTATTCATAGTATAGCATTATTTAAATTAAAGGGGCAATGCATTACTAAAGCGGTTTCAATAATACAAACTCATATCATAGATATAAAAAATAACGATTGAAACAATGATTTAATGTTCCCAATCGCTATTATCTTTGAAAAATTTTGTCTTATCGTAATTGACCGTTGCTTGCTTAAGTTAAACTTGATATTTAACTTTTACTGCTTTAATAACAGCTAAAGCACTCAAAATATAAAATATAATACTTAAAGTTATTGTAATAGGACTAATTTGAACTAGAAATCCTATAAAACCAGTAAATTGCTCATAAATATCATTTAAAGAATAAATTAAAATACCAGTTATTAAAATACAACACAACACACTTATGAACACACCTGTTTGATTACTCTTAATAAAAGGCTGAGCACTAATATTATCAATTAAGCCTTGAGATAAATTTAATTGTAATTTTATGATTTTAAACAAAATAGGTAAGTAAAGTGCACCGAATGCTATTGGAAATCCTTTTATAGAAAGTAAACTAATAATAATTGTGGCAATCGTAAGTGGAAGCCAATATCTATGTAACATTTTAAGCTCTCCTTATACATTTTCATTGAATTTTATTTTACCATAATTTTTATAGCATTAAATTGAATTAAATGATTGATTGATGAAATTACGCACTCAAATGACAATGTATATTGCTTCATTAAAAAAATAACCTAAGACATCTTTAACATCTTAGGTTACTTGGTTCATAAATAATATTTATTTTGTTAATTATCATCAAGTTAAAATTTACTCATGCGATTGATTCAATCTGTCCTCGTCGTTTTCTTCAGAAATTTGTTCCATTTCTTTGCCCAATGTTTTCAAGTCATCTAAATCTTGAACCATCGCATTTTCTTCCTCATGATAATTTAATTCTGAATCTTTATTTTTAGTCATAACTCAGACCTCACTTTTAAATTTAAGCAAATCTAGCAGTGAAATATTCTTTAACATCTTCAGGTAAACCTTCTGCAGCTGCTCTATCTAAAACAACTGTTACCATTCTATGAGCTTTTAAATCAGCTGGTTCAAAGCTAGATTTACCATTTTCTTCATAAAGTTTTTTAACAACTTCACGTTTATTAGCACCAGTCACAACTAATACTACTTCACGCGCTTTTAATAATCCTTGTCTTACATTTACATTTAAACTACCTGATTCATCAATAGAAGTAACTTGTAAAATTAATTTACCTTTATTTTCTTTAGTTTTAATTTTGTCATCAATTAAAGATTCTGCATCATCGTCAAGATTAATCGGATAAATTTGACTAGTAGGTACACCTAATGCTTCATAGTATGAGCGATTATCGTCATAATCTAAGATATTTACTTGACTAAAATCAACCGCCTTATGATCTACATCTTTCTTTAACTCATCTAAAACAGGTGCAGCATCCTTTGTTAAATGAATTCCCGCAATAGTTGTAGGGTTGTTATTAAATTGCTTTCTAATGATATCTGCTGTGTACTCAGCTACATGTTCTACATCATTAAATACTTTAAAGTTCATTGCCATTGTCATTACACTCCTCTTAGTTCATCAATGTCATATAAATAACGTATTATTCGTTAACTTACCCTTTTAGACACTAAATCAAACTATTTTAAAAATGTTATTATACATCATTAATAAATATAACATTTTTTAATAAATAGATGCATAGAATTTTTACTAACTTACTACTTATTAGGATAAACCTGGGAAATTTTGTTGTCGTAATGCTTCATAAATTAATAAAGCGGCTGTGTTAGATAAATTTAACGATCTGATATTTTCACTCATAGGAATTCTTAATGCCATGTCAGCGTATTTCTCTTTTACCCAATCCGGTAATCCAGTCGTTTCTCTTCCAAATATAAAATAATAATCTGTATCTTCTTTAGAAAAATCAAAATCACTATACGTTTGTTTTCCAAATTTAGTTAGTAAGTAGTACTCACCTTGAGTAGCATCGAAAAAGTCTTCAATACTTTCATGATAAGTAATATATACATGCTCCCAATAATCAAGACCAGCACGTTTTAACATTTTATCATCAGTACTGAAGCCCAAAGGCTTAATTAAATGTAAATGTGTGTTCGTTCCTGCACAGGTACGTGCAATATTACCAGTATTTGCAGGAATCTCTGGTTGAAATAAAACAATATGGTTTGTCATTTAAAGTTTCCTCATTTCTATTCCTTTTATCATTTCATTTTGAACTTCTTCAATTTCATTTTCATAGTTTGCAACTATAAATTCACGTGCATCTTCACCTTGAATTTGGCCAATCGCCCAGTATGCCGTCCCTCTTATCATTGGTCTTGGATCATTTAATGCAACTTCCTTAAGTTCTGGTATTGCTGCCTCTTCATTAAAATGTGCTAAAGCTATTATTGCATTACGTTGAATTGGTTTTTTACCTCGCCAAGCACCAGCTAAATGCCCATATGTTTGTTTGAATTCTTTATTGCTCATTTGTAATAACGGTACTAATCTTGGTTTTAGAATCTCAGGTTCTAGAATAATGTCATCATGCGTTGTATTGATCCCCCTATTTCTAGGACAAACTTGTTGACACGTGTCACATCCATATAAGCGATTGCCTATCTTATATCTATATTCATCTTGCAGATATCCTTTAGTTTGAGTTAAAAAACTAATACATTTTTGAGAATTCAATTGACCATTTCCAACAAGCGCCCCTGTAGGACATCTATCTACACATATTGTACAATCTCCACAGCTATCAAGTAATGGATCATCAGGTTCAAATGGAATACTCACTAACATTTCACCTAAATAACTCCATGTTCCTAAATCTGGATTAATAATAAAACCATTACGTCCAGCAAATCCTAAACCTGCTCGTTCAGCAACGGCCCTATCTGATAATACACCAGTATCAACCATACTTTTAAGTTCTACATCAGGAACTTTAGATTGTATAAAATCAGCAAGTTTATCTAAACGTTTACGCATAATAGAGTGATAATCTTGCCCCCAAGAGGCACGAGCAAACATACCTCGGCGATCACCTCTGACACTTTTAGGTGCACCTTTAAGCTTATTCGGATATCCAACAGCAATTGCTATAATTGAGCGTGCGGTAGGCAAACTTAATTTTGGCTCAGTTCTTAATGAAATATCTGACTCCTCAAAACCCGAAGCATAGCCATTTGCATGATAATCTTCTAACTTCTTTTTAAGTTCATCAAATGGATCGGCAGTAGTAAAACCTATACTATCAATACCTATTGAATAAGCATAATCGATGATTTCTTGTTTAAGCCAATTATAATCCAATTCATTTGCCTCCTTAAAATTGATACATATTACATTTTAACATAATCCACATAATGAAATAGTTATTTATTTATATAATAATTGAACACTTTCCTAATAAATATTCCAGTTCAATTTAAAAATAGCGAGTTTGAAACATGATATGATGTCTCAGACTCGCTGCTATTTGTTTACTTATTATAAAACTCTTGATAAAAAGTTTTGCGTTCTTTGATGAGTTGGTGATTGAAATATTTGCTGAGGTGAACCTTCTTCAATAACATGCCCATCTGCCATAAATATAACTTTATCACTCACATCTTTTGCAAATCCCATTTCGTGTGTAACAACAACCATTGTCATTCCTTCTCTAGCTAAATCTTTCATTACCTTTAGAACATCATACACTACCTCTGGATCCAATGCAGACGTAGGTTCATCAAACAATATAATATCTGGATGCATAGCCAGTGCCCTTGCAATCGCAACTCTTTGTTTTTGTCCTCCAGATAATTGAGAAGGATATACATTTGCCTTATCTTCAAGTCCAACTTTTTCTAATAATGTTAATGCCTCTTGTTTCAATTGATTTAAATCGCTTTTATTTAATAATTTAGGAGCCAATATGATGTTATTTAATACAGTCTTATGTGGAAACAGATTAAAATTTTGAAAGACCATGCCCATTTTTTGACGTAATTTATTTAAGTTATTTTTGTGAATAGAGAGTTCATTACCTTCGAATACAACTCTTCCGTTTGTTGGTGTTTCTAACAAATTCATACATCTTAATAAAGTGCTTTTTCCACTTCCTGATGGTCCTATAATCGCTAATACTTCACCTTTTTTAATTTCTAAATTAATATCCTTGAGCACTTCATTTTTCTCAAATTTTTTATTTAAATTTTCAATTTTAATCACTTGCTTTCAGTCTCCCTTCTATTAAACTCATTAATCTTGATAATGAAAAAGTTAATACAAAGTATATACATGCTGCTATGATTAATGGCGTAAATGGATCAAATGAAATACCTTGAACAACCTGTGCATTAAACATAATTTCACCAACCCCAATTGTAGATATGATTGATGATTCTTTTATTAAAGTTACAAATTCGTTTCCTAGCGCTGGTAATATATTTTTAAAAGCTTGAGGCAATATGATATGAATCATTGTTTTTGAGTAGTTTAACCCCAAACATTGTGCAGCTTCAGTTTGACCTTTATCTACTGCATTAATTCCAGCTCTAATTATCTCAGCAATATAGGCTGAAGAATTAATAACTAAGGCAATCGTCCCACAAATTAAAGCAGAAATGTCTAATCCTAAAAGCGCGGTAGTGCCAAAAAATACGATAAACACTTGCACTAACATCGGTGTTCCTCTTAAAAATTCTATATATATTGTTGCGGGTAAAGAAATAATTTTAAACTTACTTAATTTTGCAAGTGCAATAAATGACCCGATTATTGCTCCACATATAACACCAATTAAAGAAATTATTATAGTGTTTTGTAATCCTTTTAAGAAAAAAGTTCCATACTTTTGAATAAAGCTTCCATCATCAACCATTTGTTCTGAAGCAATATCCATATATTTATTAATTAAATGTTTATCTTTAACATCTTTAATAGAATGATTTAAGTGTTCTAATAAAATTGGTGAGTCTTTCGGTAGTGCTATAACTGTGGGTTTCTTTTCTTCATTGAAAGAAACATGGACAATATTTAAATCCTTATTTTGCTTAGCATAAGCATCTGCTACTGGTTTTTCGATTACTAAACCATCAATTTTTTTACTTTTAAGTGCCAAAATTGCATCTGGTAAACGATTTAATGAACTTATTTGTGCATTTTCTATTTCTTGCTGTGCAATTTTTTCTTGTTCACTGCCCTTTTGAGCTCCTATTTTTTTATTATTAAAATCACTCAACTTATGGAAGGTATCATTATTATTTTTTCTAATTAACATAACATTTCCTGTTTCCATATATGGTTCGGAAAAATCAACTTCTTTTTTTCTTTCAGGTGTTGTTGTCATTCCTGATATAATTATGTCAATTTTTCCAGTTTTCAAAGCTCCAAGTAGGCTATCAAATTGCATATTCACTATTTTTAACTTTAAATGATTATCTTTGGCAATTTTTTTTGCTAATTCAATATCTACACCAGCATACTCTGTTTTACCATTTTTAGTTTTTTCAAATTCTAATGGTGCGTAATCAGCTGATAATCCTACTCTTAATTCACCCCTATCTTTAATTTTATTCCAAGTTGCATCTTCATCAGCTAATGCCATTGGTTGTATGTATATCAATGTCAAACTAATTAAGATTGCTATCGCAAGTACTTTTGTTAATTTTTTCATAAGCAACCTCCTTTAATTAATTCATTATTATACACATAATAGCATTAATATACAATAAAAATTTTAAAAAAGAGTGAAACAAAATTCGATTTGAATCTTTGTCTCACCCTGACAGGTTAACTAGAGTTGAGAAAAGGTCAATATAAACACTTTCTCAATTCAGTTAAAAGCTTTGAATTAAATTTATTTCATTATATAAATTAAACTTTTGTACATACATCTTAATTGCTATTATTGCTTAGGAATTTCGAATTTGTATATACCATCATGATAGCTTGGTATTAATTTTTTGCATATTTCATGTATAATGAATGCACTCACAAATGGAATAACAAAATAGCCGAAAACGAGCAAAATAATAATTATAGTAGCGTCTCCAGACATTCTATTAAATGCATTAATCGGTCCTACCAAGCCTGTATAACCAAATCCGGCAGATAAAGGTGTGCCTTTAATACCTATAGCATATGCCAATACACCAGAAACGATACCATTTAAAGTTAAAGGAACTGCAATAATTAAATGTTTTAAATAGACTGGAATCATCATCTTCGCTGCACCTATAAGTAAAACAATATTAACCCCCATAGAGTTAACTCTTATTGAACCGAATATAAAAGTCACACAAGCTGCGACAATGCCCATGTTAGCAGCACCACTTCCCAAACCAGTTAAACTTATAGCTGTTGCTATGGCGACTAATGAAATAGGTGTAACCATTAACAATGAGAAAGTCACACTTATTAGTATAGACATAATTAAAGGATTAAGATCAGTGAATGAATTTACCATATGGCCAAGTCCTTTAGTAATTGTTTGTACATAAGGTAAAGTTAATAAACCAATTAATGCACTTAATACAGGTATTACAACCGGTAATATAATCATTTCAAGTGAGCCTAATTTTCCTTGTAAAAACATATATATTGCACAAGCTATAATTACAACTAATATGATATTGATTATATCTCCAATCCCTTTTAAAACAATGCCCTTAGCTGTAAATTGAACCGCTCCAGATCCAAGCATTGCGGCTATGCCTACCATACAAGAACCTGCCCCATTAAACTTAAATTGATGTGCAGCTAAAACACCGATAATAAATGCCATGAATGATTGAATTATCATTACTAATTGAAACACAGTTTCGAGCATTGGATGTGCATCCATAAATAATTTCAAAAATTCTCCTAATAACGCATTTGGCAATAAAGCTAATACTACTCCAGCACCTACCGCATTTAGAATATTACTAAAAAAATACTTTAAACTTACACGTTGTTTACTCATAGTAGCCTCCGTTTTTAAACATTAGCTTTATCTTAGTACAAACTAATGTGTTTAACAATATGAACATTTCTTTTTTAATCAAAAATTAATGCTAATTTTAAAAAAATACCATTGCTAAAACTTAACATAAGAAGTTAAACAATTATAAATATAATAGTTCAATAACTGATACTTAACCACTGACTAGAAAATTGAAAAATTGAAATCAATTAAAAAACAAAAAAAGTGGAAACGTTGCTAAAACAACATTTCCACATTAAGAATTATACCAGCGGTCGGGGTCGAACCGACACTCCAATACAGGAACGGGATTTTGAGTCCCGCGCGTCTGCCAATTCCGCCACGCCGGCTCAATTTTTGATAAATAAAAAACTTCCATTTGGAAGCAAAAACATGGAGCGGAAGATAGGATTTGCACCTATATCTCGTTCCGGGAAGGAACGTATTCTAAAAGTTGAAATACTCCCGCATTATTAAAATTTATTGGAGCGGAAGATAGGATTTACACCTATACCTTGTTCCGGGAAGGAACATATTCTAACAGTTGAAATACTCCCGCATTATTAAGAATTATGGAGCGGAAGATAGGATTTACACCTATACCTTGTTCCGGGAAGGAACATATTCTAACAGTTGAAATACTCCCGCATTATTAAGAATTATGGAGCGGAAGATAGGACTTGCACCTATACCTCATTCCGGGAAGGAATGTGTTCTAAAATTGAACTACTCCCGCATCGTGCATGGAGGCGGCAACCGGATTTGAACCGGTGATAAAGGTTTTGCAGACCTCTGCCTTACCACTTGGCTATGCCGCCAATAACTGGGCTAGCTGGATTCGAACCAGCGCGTGACGG
>NZ_KV840169.1:10361-121356 GCF_001839115.1 Staphylococcus sp. HMSC62B09 | reverse complement strand
AATGTACGGCAACCAGTGATATCTTCTTCCCATCCTGGTAACTCTTCAAAAATTGGTTTACAACGACGTAATTGATCTAAGTTAGCAGGATATTCTGTAATTTCTTCTCCATCTAATTCGTAAGCAGTACAAATCTTCACTGTATCAAGACCTGTAAGTACGTCGATAGAGTTAATAGATAAGTCTGTAATACCACTAACACGACGAGAGTGACGTAATACAACTGAGTCAAACCAACCTACACGACGTGGACGTCCTGTTGTTGTACCGTATTCACGACCAACTTCTCTAATATGATGTCCATCTTCATCAAATAATTCTGTAGGGAATGGACCATCGCCTACACGAGATGTATATGCTTTACATACACCAATCACTTTAGATACGAAAGTTGGGCCTACACCTGTACCAACTGTTACATTACCTGCAACAGGGTTACTTGAAGTTACGAAAGGATATGTACCATGGTCAATATCTAACATAACACCTTGTGCACCTTCAAATAAAACTTTTTCTTCAGCTACAAATGCATCATCTAAGATTTTAGAAGTATCTGTAACAAACTCTTTCAAACGTTGGCCTGCAGCATAGTATTCATCAAAGATTTCATCGAAACGTGGGCAAGTTTCATTAAACATGCCTTTGAAGTATGCATTTTTAACTTCAATGTTTTCTTTTAAACGTCTTTCAAATGTTTCTTTTTCTAATAAGTCAGCCATACGGATACCAATACGTTGCGCTTTATCCACATAAGCTGGTCCGATACCTTTCTTAGTAGTACCGATTTTATTATCACCACGACGACGTTCTTCATATTCATCTTGTGCTAAGTGATATGGAAGAATGACTTGCGCACGGTTAGAAATACGTAAGTTTGAAGTAGATACACCACGTTCATTTAAACCGTCTAATTCTTTTAATAATGCAACTGGATCTACAACTACACCGTTACCTATAACTGCAAGTTTATCTTTATAAAATATACCTGATGGCACTAAATGTAATTTATAAGTTTCTCCACCAAATTGAATCGTATGACCTGCGTTATTACCTCCTGAAAAACGTGCAATAACATCTGCTTGTTCCGCTAAGAAATCTGTAATTTTACCTTTACCTTCGTCTCCCCATTGTGTCCCAACAACTACGATTGATGACATGTGAGCACCTCCAAAGTTTTCTCAATTAACCATTAAGTATTCTATCAATACGAACCTCATAATGCAAATAAAAATCGAACATTAATTTTAGCGTATAATAGTTCTACACTCTAACGTCAATTTATTTAACAAAACTGTTAAAACCTTGATAGTACAACGATTCAAACTCATTTACCAAAAAATCATTACACATACTTACGCTCAAATTCTATCATCAAAACAAAGTAAAAACCGTACATTAAATTAACAATATAATTTAATGTACGGTAAAATATTTTTATGACATTTCTGCATGTGCATAATCAATGTCTGTAAATTTATTATATTGTTTCATGAAATGTAACTTCACAGTACCAGTCGGACCATTACGTTGTTTAGCGATAATGATTTCAATTTCACCATTTTCATCATTCGATTGTGGTTCGAAATTTCCCCCGTCATCGTCATCTTCGCCTTCACCGCGATTATAATAGTCATCACGATATAAGAAGGCAACGATATCCGCATCTTGCTCGATAGAACCTGATTCACGAATATCACTCATCATTGGTCGTTTATCTTGACGTTGTTCCACGCCACGAGATAACTGACTTAGTGCAATAACTGGACATTCTAATTCACGAGCAATCGCTTTTAAAGTACGTGAAATTTCAGATACTTCTTGCTGTCTGTTATCAGAAGCACGTGAACCACTCCCTTGAATTAACTGTAAATAGTCAATCACAATCATGTCTAAACCATGTTCTTGTTTTAAACGACGGCATTTAGAACGTAAGTCTGTAATTCGAATACCAGGTGTATCATCAATGAAGATCTTGGTACGTGATAATTTACCGACTGCTATTGTAAATCGATTCCAGTCTTCTTCTGTCATCGTACCTGTACGTAGTCGATTGGAATCCACATTACCTGAACTACAAATCATACGTGTTGCTAATTGGTCTGCCCCCATCTCAAGTGAGAAAATGCCGACAGTATAATTACCTTCATGTGTCGCTACCTTTTGAGCAATGTTAAGAGCGAAGGCAGTCTTACCTACTGAAGGACGGGCAGCTAAGATAATTAAGTCATTTCTGTTAAATCCAGCTGTCATTTGGTCTAAATCACGATAACCCGTAGGAATACCCGGCGTTTGACCACTATTTTGGTCGAGCTCTTCAGCTGTTTCATAAACTTGTCCTAATACATCTCTAATATCCTTAAATCCATCACTTTGACGATTAGAGGATAATTCAAGAATACGTCGCTCGGCATCACTTAATATCGCATCTAATTCAAGTTCATTATCATAACCATCGTTGGCAATACTATCCGCAGTTTGAATTAATCTGCGTTTTAATGCATGGTTTGCGACGATATTTGTATAATACTGAATGTTACGTGTCGTAGGTACATTATTTGAGAGTTCCGCTAAATACTGAGGACCACCAGCCTCGCTTAATGTACCTTCTTTCGTTAATTGATCCATTAACGTTACGACATCAATTTCATCACCATCTTCATTTAAGTTCATCATCGCTCTGAAGATGTGTTGGTGGGCACCTCTATAAAAGGACTCAGGAAGGAGCACTTCCTGAGTCGAATTAATCAATTGTGGATCTAAAATAATTGCACCTAAGACAGATTGTTCAGCTTCATTATTATGTGGCATTTGCTTTTGCTCATACATATTATCCATTAATCATTACACCTCTAAATCCATCTTAATTTTCACAAATCATAGTGCAACATTGTTATTTGAAAATTTTTAGTCATTAGTTCACGTAGCGTAGTTGAATGACGCTCAAATACACAGTTTTTAATGAACTTAAGTGCTTTAGCACTTAAATAAGTAGTTCTAGTGATTATAATCAAAGAACTACTTTACCCGCTTCTTACTTCTCTACAGTGTGAACACGGATTGTACCTTCAACTTCTTTGTCTAATTTAACAGGTACATTTGTATAACCTAATGCATGGATACCTTGAGGTAAATCCATTTTACGTTTATCAATTTTAATATCATGTTGTGTTTTAAGTGCTTCAGCAATTTGTTTAGTACTTACAGAACCAAACAATTTGCCTCCTTCACCAGTTTTAGCACTCACTTCAACTTCAATTTCTTCTAATTTTGATTTTAAGGCTTTAGCGTCATCAATTTCTTTTTGTCTATCCGCTTCAGCACGTTTATTTTGTTGTTCCAATTGTTTCAAATTACCTGGAGTTGCTTCAACAGCATAATTATTTTTAATTAAAAAGTTATTTGCATAACCTACTGGTACATCTTTAATTTCGCCTTTTTTACCTTTACCTTTAACATCTTGTGTGAAAATTACTTTCATGCGTCTTCACTCCTACTCATTTGTTCTGTAATTGCTTGTTGTAATTGTTCAATCGCTTCTTCAATTGATAATCCTTTCAATTGTGTTGCAGCGTTAGTTAAGTGACCACCGCCACCTAAGGCTTCCATCGTTAATTGAACATTAATAGAGCCTAATGAACGTGCTGATATACCGATTAAGTTATCTTCACGTTTAGCTACTACATAAGAAGCTTCTATACCTTCTAAACTTAACAACTCATCCGCAGCTTGTGCAACTGTAACAGGATGATAAATTTTTTCGTTAGAACCATGTGCAATTGCAATGCCATTATCTTGAACTTCAACCGTTCGAATAAGTTCTGAACGATTAATATACGTATCGACGTCATCTTTTAAGAAGTGTTGCGTTAATATCGTATCTGCACCATGGGCACGTAAATAGCTTGCCGCGTCAAATGTTCTAGAACCTGTACGCAATGTGAAGTTACGTGTATCAACAATGATACCTGCATACATAACAGTAGATTCTAAACGTGTTAAACGTTGTTCAGTTGGTTGATATTCTAATAATTCTGTTACAAGTTCTGCAGTCGAACTTGCATAAGGTTCCATATATACTAATAATGGGTTAGAAATAAAGCTTTCTCCTCGTCTATGATGGTCAATCACGACTTTACGATTAGCTTTATTTAGAATGTTCTCATCTAATACCATTTCTGGTTTATGCGTATCCACAACGACAATTGTAGATTTAGATGTCATCATATCCCATGCTTCATCTGATGTAACAAATCGTTCTTTCAACTCAGGTTTCTTATCGATTTCATCCATCACTCGGCGTAACGTTGGATCAATATCTTCCTTGTTTAAGACAACATAGGCCTCTAAATTATTCATTAATGCGAATCTTGAAACCCCGATTGCCGCACCTATAGCATCTAAGTCAGGACGTTTATGTCCCATAATGATAACTTTATCGCCTTCAGTTAAGATATCCTTTAATGCGTGAGAAATAACACGCGCTCTTACACGTGTACGTTTTTCCATCGGGTCAGTCTTACCGCCATAGAATCGCACGTTTCCGTTCATATTCTTGATAGCTACTTGGTCACCACCACGACCTAATGCTAAATCTAGACCAGATTGTGATAATTCACCAAGATCGATTAAGTTCTCCGTACCTTCTCCGACACCGATACTTAGTGTTAGTTGAGCACGATAACCGACACTCTTTTCACGTAATTGGCTAAGGATTTCAAAGTTAGATTCTTCGATTTCGGCTAATATTTTTTGATTTAAATACGCTACGAACTGGTCAGAATTATATCGTTTAAAGTAAATATTGTATTCTGATGCCCAACGACTAATCACTCGTGTTACCATTGAGTTGATTTCAGAACGTTGCGTGTCGTTCATATTTTGCGTAATTTCATCGTAGTTATCTAAGAATAACGTTGCGATGATTGGTTTTGATTCTTCATATAACTCATTAGTTTGTACTTCATCTGTAATATCAAAGAAATATAAACAACTTTCTTCTTCTGAATGACGAACGTGGTAATGATATTGACCATGTTCGATTTCAACTTCTTGTACCTTTTCAAGCTGCTTTAAAATATTCGGAAAAACTTCATTGACTGGTTCTGAGATGACATTCGTTTCTAAGTGTTCAGACATGTACTGGTTAATCCATTCAATATGGTCATCAGCATCAAGCACGACCATACCAATAGGTAATCGTTTAATTGCTCTGTTGCTTCCAGCCGAGATGTGACCACTTAAGTTATCCACATAATTATCCATTTTCAATAAGGCTTGTCTGACTAACACGATGCTAATAATAATAATCACGACTAAAATAGCTGCTGCAATTGTAGCGACTAATGGTTTAAAGATAAACCATACAACTACAAGTGCAATCGAAGTGAGTACCATTAAAATAAATGGTATCAGTAGCGCCTTCTTAGTGGATTGACGGTTCATTATTCCACCTCTATTCACTTTTTAAAGTCATTTTTTAATCATTCGTTTTAAATTAATTCCTAAATCAAGTACGCCAAGTAATGCAATGATATGTGTTGCTGGTGTAATAATTGTCCCCACAACCATCAGCAATATCGTTACAGCGTTTGGTATACGTTTTGCTTTACCAAAGAAATGAATTACACTCAATCCTTGGATATACATCAGTAATGATAACACAACTTCGAAATTTAACACGATACTTTGGAAAGTACTTGGTTCAGTAGCGAACATTACACAAAGTAAAACAACCATATATACCCATAGTAATGAACGGTTAAGCTGCCAAGCAAATAAAGGTTTAAAAATTGGTGTAGCTACTTTAAATTTACGAAGAATTGGAAATGTAATAATTAAGTTAATTAAGACTAAAATAAAGACTGTAATGATAATAAAACTTGGAAGTTGAACTGCCATTTGACGGAAGCCTTCTTCTAAGATTGTTTTATAATCTGCTTCAACACCTGATGTTACAACAGCATTATGCATTGTATCTTTAAAAGGCTTAATTAATGTCGTAGCGCTAGGTATCTTTTTAAACGTTTGTAATAACATAAATGCAACTAAAGTAAATATACTTAAATATGTTGTAGCTATAAATAAGATGCGTTCTTTAGAGGCACGTTCTTTCAATAATTGGCCAATAATAAAGCTAAGTATTAAAACTAAAATCATGGCACTTAATACAAATGTATTACCCAACAATGTGGTAAGAATAACTGTGATCAAAGCTCCAATTCCAAATGATGGAATAGACTTATTCCATAAAATAATACCTGGAATTGTAGCGAATAAACATAGAATTAATCCAAGTACTGGTAATACATACGTAACTAAAGCAACCATAACAAGTGCAATTGTTCCTATAATTGTTGCTTTAGGATGTACTTTTGAAAACAAATTCGCCACTCCTATACTATTTTGACTATAACTTCTATTTTAACCTCTAAGCAAAATTAAAACAAATTGTGAAGATTGAGGTATAGCATAAGACTGTAACAATGTGTTTTTACTTCCATAGCGACCTACCCACTTCGTCTATTTTCGCTTAAATTTCGTTACTTTAAGAAAATGATACAAGTTAGGTGCCCAATCATTAAAATTTAATAAAAAGCCATCATGACCTACATTGTCTGGAACAAAGAAATGACGATGATATTTAAATCGCTCCCCTACTGCCCTCACTTGATCATCTGGATATAATAAATCATCCGTAAATCCCATTGTTAAGACCTTAGTATCTAGAGATTGATAAACATCATCTACATTCGTACGTCCGCGATCAACATTATGGCTATCTAAAACATTTAGCATTGTTAAATAACATGACAAATCATACGTTTCTTTAAATTTATTACCTTGATGTCGTTGATAACTCACCACTTCATCTGGTGAAAAGCGTTGGTCATAACTTTTAGATGAACGATACGTTAGAAAGCCTAATTGTCGTGCAATACTAAGACCTTCTTTGCCACCAAGATGAATCGCTTCTCGTGCAATTTCATTGAAAGCACGACTATATGACGACGTCTTATCAGTTGCTGCTAGAATAACCGCCTTATCCACTTCAAATTGTTGATTATATAGAAGCTCCATGACTTGCATGCCACCTAGACTACCACCAATTAAAATATTAATCTTGTCGAAGCCAAGTGCGCGTATGCCCAATTCAATAGCTTTTACAATATCTCTCAAAGTTAAATGCTTTGGAAAATTTGGATTAGTTAAAGGAGAACTTGAACCAAAGGGACTACCAATAACATTAAACGTTAGAAATTGATAATCATAAATCGGCATATAACCACCGTCTATAATTTCACGCCACCAACCAGGCTCGTCATCTGTGCCATATGTTAGATGATTACCAGTAAGTGCGTGACACACTACAACAAGCGGTTGACCAGCATAGCCTACATGCTCATAACGCAATTGTAAATTATCAATCATTTCACCTGATTCAGTTGTAAAGGGTCCTAAATTTAATGTTTCTACTGTGTAATTGGTCATGCGGTTACCTCCTTTTAAATAAAAAATCGCCTATACTCTATTATTAAAGTATGAGGCGATTTGTCTCCATTACTTATCATTCGAGTATCTCGTTGGTAGTAGCACCGTGCGTATGCATCGCCGGTTGCTGAAGTTTCTCAGGGCCGTGTCCCTCCACTTCTCTTAATAAGTTTTTTAACTCTATTCATTTACTGCGTATTTATAAAATAGTATCAATGTACCATTTACGTTCTAGACTTTTATTTTATCTAATTGTATAACCAATTTCAATTGTTAGTTGTTGGGTTCTGCCTTTTCTAAAAGAAGAAACGTAAACCTGCTATAAGAACAATACCCACTAATATTGTTGTCGTAAGACTTCGTGTAAAAAGTGCAACAAAAACAGTCGGAATTGTTACTAAAACAAATGGGATATTGAGTGTATATCCTGCTACGCCCTCTTGTTGCTCGATAATGCCATCTAAGATAAGTGCTGTAAATAATGTAATTGGTATAAACGATAACCATTTAATTACCGTTTCTGAAAGTTGAATACGTGAAATCATTAAGAATGGGACTACTCGAATAATTAAAGTTACAAGTCCACACAACACGATTAATATAAACATGTGCCAAGATGTTGTCATTTATCCATCACCACCCCTAATGTTGCTGCTAACATAGATGCAATTAAAATTGCGACGTATGACGGCATGAACCAGCTTAAACTGAGCATCATCACGATGACAAATACGATAAGTACTATGTAAATTTTAAGTTTAGATGAAGTGATTGATTCAAATTGTGCCATTGTTAAAAAGATAAACATCGCGGTAATCGCAAAATCGAGACCTAACATATCTGGATTAGATATGTATTTACCGAGTAACGCACCAACAATACTTGCTAGTGCCCAAAATGAATATGCAGTTAGATTCAATCCATGTAACCAACGATCGTTTATCTTCTCCCCTTTTAAATGAGGCGTGATTGCAACGCCAAAGGTTTCATCTGTCAAAATTGAAGATAAGCCTAGTCGATTCCAAATACCATAATCTTTATAATTAGGTGCTAACGTCATTGAAAGTAGGAAGAAACGTGAATTGACAATCAATGTTGTAAGGACAATGGCAGAAATCGGTGTTCCAGTAGCCACAAGCGCACATATAATAAATTGTGCTGCACCAGCATACACAAGCAAACATAATAATAGTATTTCGATGATACTAAAGTGTTGTGAAGCCGCCACTATTCCAAATGATAGTCCAATTCCAACGTAGCCTAATAAAGTAGGTATACATTCTTTAACGCCCTGTTTAAATGTCACATGTGATGGCATCTTTGTAACCTCCTTTATTCTTATTAATTTTATAAAGTAATATACTAATATTTTCAGTCTAATATACGGATGCTAGAGTGGCAACAACATTAGACGCAGGGTTGTGTGACGTTAGACTTAACGACTAATTAGAAGTGTTGATTTGAAAGGATTTTAAATGTGTCTGTTTTTGTAGACAACGGTTTATTTATCTCTTAAAAAGTAGTCTAAATTAGCCTTTTTACTTCATCACTTTATTAAGAAAAAGTGGAATTTTATGCAATTAATTATTAGAAATATACTAAGAGGAGATGGACTAAATTTAATATATTAGAATCTCATATGTAAGGACGAAAAAAACTGAGAAAAGCTCGGTAAGAGCATTTTCTCAGTTTAGTAAGCTACTACGAATTTGCGATATAGCCTTAACATATTTATTTTAATCTGTACTTCTTACTAACTAATGAATTAGTCGTTTACTGGACGGATTTCAGTTTTACCACCCATGAATGGTACTAATGCTTCTGGAATTGTTATTGAACCATCTGCATTTTGATAGTTTTCAACGATAGCTGCAAATGTACGACCTACAGCAAGTCCACTACCATTTAAAGTATGTGCTAATTCTGGTTTAGAAGCGGCATCACGTTTAAAGCGGATGTTAGCACGACGCGCTTGGAAATCAGTACAGTTTGAGCAAGAACTAATTTCTTTATAGTTGTCATAACTTGGTAACCATACTTCTAAGTCGTATGTTTTACTAGCACTGAAACCGATGTCGCCAGTACATAAGATAACACGACGATATGGTAAACCTAATTCTTCAAGAATTGCTTCAGCATTTTGTGTCATATCTTCTAAAGCGTCCCAAGAATCTTCAGGTTTTTCGATACGAACCATTTCAACTTTGTCGAATTGGTGTAAACGGATTAAACCTCTTGTATCTCTACCAGCTGATCCTGCTTCACTACGAAAACAAGCTGTTTGAGCAGTGAATTTTTCTGGTAATACGCCTGGTTGGATGATTTCATCTCTATAGAAGTTTGTTAATGGAACTTCTGCAGTTGGAATTGTGTATAAACCTTCTTTTTCAACTTTGAATAAATCTTCTTCAAATTTAGGTAATTGACCAGTACCAAACATTGTATCTGCATTAACTAATTGAGGTGTCATCATTTCAGTATAACCGTGTTGCGTTGTATGTTTAGTAAGCATGTAGTTCATTAATGCACGTTCTAATAATGCACCATCTTTAGTTAAGTATACGAAACGCGCACCTGAAATTTTTGCAGCACGTTCAAAGTCTGCCATTTTTAATTCTTCTACTAAGTCCCAGTGTGCTTTTGGTTCAAAGTCAAATTCACGAGGTGTACCCCATTTTTTAACTTCAACGTTTTCTTCATCAGAATCCCCTTGTGGTACATCTTCAGCAATTAGGTTAGGGATACGAATTAAGATATCTCTAACTTTATTATCCACTTCGTTAAGTTTAGCGTCGTTTTCTTTGATTTCGTCACCAAGTTCACGCATTTCTTTGATAACGTCGTCTGCATTTTCTTTGTTACGTTTCTTTTCAGCGATTTCTTCACTTACTTTGTTACGACGTGCTTTCATTTCTTCAGTTTTACCGATTAATTGACGACGTTCATTATCTAATTCTAATACTTCGTCAACTACTTTAGGATCATCTCCACGTAATTCAATTTTGCTCTTAACTGTGTCTGCTTGTTCTCTGAATAGTCTAATGTCTAACATGTAATACTCATCCTTCCCAATTTTTGAAAAATTTAATTTCGGATAACATGCGTATTTTCAATAAAAAAAGACCACATCCCCTTTACAAGGGACGTGGTCTACGCGTTGCCACCCTATTTAACAATTTAACACTACATATGTATCAAATTGCACTTTCCTTAAAATAACGGTTATTACCGGTTGTTCACAATTGTAGGTAGATTCGCATAACAATCAATTACTTGTTCACACTCAACACAAGCTCTCTGAAATTAATTAATTATGTTACTTGTCCCACGAACAATAACTTATTAAGTTATTTTTAATATAGCAAACTCCTTTATAATTAGCAAGTAAATTGTAAATAATATTATATTCATGCTAGTCGTAAACACCCTCTATTAACCAACATAATCACTTCCCATCATTCATTACAAAATAATCTTCATAATAGTGTTGACGAAAGTCATTCACAGGTATAATATTTTCTATTGTATTTAAAAAGGTCATAAACAAACATTCAAATTTAAAACTCAACAGGCGAGTTAGTTTTTGATGCTTTCGCTACGCATCTCATCGTCACTTAAAATTTGAGTTATATATAGAATTGACAATAATCACATTTTTACAATTTAGTATTATACGTTCGAAACGTCTTCAAGGGAGGGTTTAATTCATGGAAACATTAACAACAGTTAATATTCCGAAAAGAAAAGAAGAGACACATAAAGGTGACTATGGAAAGATTTTACTTATAGGTGGGAGTGCCAATTTAGGGGGAGCAATCATGTTGGCTGCGCGTGCATGTGTTTATAGTGGGAGTGGATTAATTACAGTAGCTACACATCCTACAAATCATGCTGCACTTCATTCTCGTTGCCCAGAAGCGATGGTTATCGATATTAACGACACTAAAATGTTAACTAAAATGATTGAGAACACTGATAGTATTTTAATTGGGCCAGGCTTAGGTGTCGATTTCAAAGGTAATAACGCAATTACATTTTTACTACAAAATATTCAGCCACATCAAAACTTAATTGTTGATGGTGATGCTATAACGATATTTAGTAAATTAAAACCTGATATCCCAACTTGCCGTGTTATCTTCACGCCACATCAAAAGGAATGGGAACGTTTGAGTGGTATCCCTATTGAAGAACAAACTTATGAACGTAATAGAGAAGCTGTAGATAAGTTAGGTGCTGCAGTTGTACTGAAAAAACACGGTACTGAAATATTCTTCAAAGACAAAGAATATAGACTTGGCATTGGTACACCGGCAATGGCGACTGGTGGCATGGGAGATACGTTAGCTGGTATGATTACAAGCTTTGTTGGACAATTTGATGATTTTAGAGATGCGATAACTAGCGCAACTTATACACATAGTTATATTGGAGAAAAATTATCTGAATCTATGTATGTCGTACCACCTTCACGTTTAATTAGTGAAATTCCATACGTTATGAAAGAATTAGAAAACTAAATAAGCTATAAAAATAAGACTTCCCTGGTATTAGGGAAGTCTTATTTGTTGAAGAAATCAATATTGTTGTAACTTTCTATTATTGATTAACCTTCTATTCTTTAGTTTTCGTCATCTTCATCATTGTTAGATGCATTTTCAATGTCTTCATTTACACGATCCATGAAGTCTTGTCTAACTTCAATACGTTCATCTGTTGCATCTTCATCAGATAAAACTGTAGTCTCTTCGTCCGCTTCAGTATGAAGTGCGTTACCTGGTGTATCATCATCAATTACTTCTTCACTAGGACTTTCTGTACTTTCTGCATTTGATTCACCATTCTCAGTTTGAGCAGCCTCAGTCGCATCTTCATCTTCTGTTTTATCAATAACTTTAGCAACTGTTGATACAAATTGATCATCGCCTAATTTCATTAAGCGAACACCTTGAGTTGCGCGACCATTTTGAGAAATATCTTCTACTTCTAAACGAATGATAACACCACTATTTGTAACAATCATTAAGTCTTCTTCGCCATTAACAGTTGTGATACAAACGATATTACCATTACGTTCAGTAATCTTCGCAGTCTTGATACCTTTACCACCACGATTTGATAAGCGATATTCACTCACTGGCGTACGTTTACCATAACCATTTTCAGTGACGACTAGCACTTCATCTTCGCTATCGGCATGGGCAACATCTAGACCTACAACGACATCATCTTCACGTAATGAGATACCTCTTACACCTGCAGCAGTACGACCTAATGGACGTAAACTTGTTTCTGCAAATCTAATTAATGAAGCATGGGATGTTCCAATTAAGATATCTTGGTTACCATCTGTAAGACGTACTGCAATTAATTCATCGTCTTCTTTGAATCCAATCGCAATCTTACCGTTCTTATTGATATGTGAGAAATTGCTTAAAGCAGAACGTTTCACAATACCATTTTTAGTTGCAAATACTAAGTAACTATCTTCATCTTCAAGGTTTCTAACAGCAATCATTGTACTGATTGTTTCATCATTATCTAATTCAATCGCATTAATGACTGGAATACCTTTAGATTGGCGAGATAATTCTGGAACTTCGTATCCTTTAAGTTTATAAACACGGCCTTTATTCGTGAAGAATAGAACGTGGTCATGTGTACTTAACGTTACAAGTTGGCTTACGAAATCTTCTTCCAATGTATTCATACCTTGAACACCGCGTCCGCCACGGTGTTGTGAACGATACGTTGAAACTGGTAAACGTTTAATATAGTTATTATGGCTCAATGTGATGACGATTTGTTCTTCAGGAATTAAATCTTCATCTTCTAAATCATCTAAGCCACCTAATTGAATTTCTGTACGACGTTCGTCACCAAAACGTTCTTTAATATCAATTAACTCATCACGAACTAATTGAAGTAAAACTTCGTCATCGGCTAAGATTTCTTCAAGTTCAGAAATATAACCGAGTAATTCGTTGTATTCATTTTCAATTTTATCTCGTTCTAAACCAGTTAAACGTCTCAAACGCATATCTAAAATAGCTTGCGCTTGACGTTCAGACAATTTAAAACGCTCTTGCAATGTTTCCATAGCGACTTTATCTGTTTCTGATTCACGAATTGTCGTAATAATCTCATCGATATGATCTAACGCTATACGTAAACCTTCTAAGATATGTGCTCGGTCTTTCGCTTTTTTCAAGTTGTATTCAGTACGACGACGTACAACTGTCTTTTGATGTTCTAAATATTCAACTAAAGCTTGTTTTAAATTGATTAATTTTGGACGTCCATTAACAAGTGCAATCATATTAACACCAAATGAAGTTTGTAATGGCGTCTGTTTATATAAATTGTTTAAAATAACATTGGCATTTGCATCTTTACGAACATCGATTACTACTCTAACGCCAGTACGTAAACTTGTTTCATCACGTAAATCAGTAATACCTTCAATTTTCTTTTCACGAACAAGTTCTGCAATCTTCTCAATCATACGCGCTTTATTAACTTGATACGGGATTTGAGTCACTACGATACGTTGGCGACCGCCACCTCGCTCTTCAATTTCCGCACGTGCACGCATTTGAATTGATCCTCGACCTGTTTCATAAGCACGTCGGATGCCACTTTTCCCTAGAATTAAACCAGCTGTTGGGAAATCAGGGCCTTGAATATCTTCCATAAGTTCTGCAATCGTTACATCTGGATTCTTACTTAAATGTAAAACACCATTGATAACTTCAGTTAAATTGTGAGGAGGAATATTTGTTGCCATACCTACAGCGATACCTGATGCACCATTAACTAATAAGTTAGGGAAACGAGAAGGTAAGACTTCCGGCTCTCTTTCAGTACCATCATAGTTATCTAGAAAATCGATTGTATCTTTGTTAATATCACGCAGTAATTCTAACGTAATCTTAGTCATCTTCGCTTCAGTATAACGCATGGCAGCGGCACCATCGCCGTCCATTGAACCAAAGTTACCTTGACCATCGACAAGTGGATAACGATAACTGAATGTTTGTGCCATTCTGACCATGGCATCATAGATTGATAAGTCTCCGTGAGGGTGATATTTACCCATTACATCCCCAACGATACGTGCTGATTTTTTATATGGTTTATCAGGGGTCATACCTTGTTCATTTAAGCCATATAAGATACGACGGTGTACAGGTTTTAAACCATCACGTACATCAGGTAACGCACGTGAAACGATAACGCTCATTGCATAGTCTAAGAATGATTCGCGCATCTCGCTGGTTATATTTCGTTCATTTATTCTTGATTGAGGTAAGTCAGCCATCAAGATATCCTCCTTCTATAATCAATTCACTTAAAATAGCAAGTCTGCAAGCCATTATGCTGTACAGTCTTCAAGATTTTCAATACTAGACGTTAACTTAGAAATCTAGGTTCGCATATACTGCATTGTCTTCGATAAATTGTCTACGATTTTCAACTACATCACCCATTAACATTTCAAATGTTTGGTCCGCTTCAATCGCATCTTCTAATTTAACTTGTAACATCATACGGTTTTCAGGATTCATAGTCGTTTCCCATAATTGATCCGCATTCATTTCTCCTAAACCTTTATAACGTGATATTTGCCATTTAGGTGTAGGGCTTAATTCTGATTTCAATTTATCAAGTTCACGATCATTAAATACATAATATTTTTGTTTGCCTTGTGCTAATTTATACAATGGCGGTTGTGCAATATACACATATCCCGCTTCGATTAGTGGTCTCATGAAACGATAGAAGAACGTTAGTAATAAAGTTCTAATATGCGCGCCATCCACATCAGCATCTGTCATGATTACAATTTTATGATAACGTGCTTTAGAGATATCGAACTCGCCACCAATACCAGTACCAAAGGCTGTAATCATTTGACGTATTTCATTATTGTTAAGAATACGGTCTAAACGTGCTTTTTCAACGTTTAAGATTTTACCTCTTAATGGCAAGATAGCTTGTGTTTTAGAGTCACGACCTTCTTTTGTAGACCCACCGGCAGAGTCACCCTCTACTAGGAAGATTTCACTTTCTTCAGGTTTCTTACTTGAACAGTCTGCAAGTTTACCTGGTAAGCTTGAAATTTCTAAAGCTGATTTACGACGTGTCACTTCACGTGCTTTCTTTGCTGCGACACGTGCACGTGATGCCATAATTCCTTTTTCCACAACGATGCGTGCAACATTTGGATGTTCATATAAGAAACGTTCAAAATGCTCGGCAAACAATCTATCAACAATTTGACGTACTTCAGAGTTACCTAATTTCGTTTTAGTTTGTCCTTCGAATTGAGGATCACCGTGTTTAATTGATACGACGGCTGTTAAACCTTCACGTGTATCTTCACCAGACAATCTTTCTTTATCGTCTTTAATAATCTTACTTTGTGTTCCATAGCTATTTAATATACGCGTTAAGGCACGTTTGAAACCATCTTCATGCGTACCACCTTCATAAGTATGAATATTATTCGCATAAGATAATAAGTTTGTTGCATAACCGCTGTTATATTGCATAGCAATTTCTATTTCTACATCATCTTTAGTTTGATGAATATAAATAGGTTCTTCATGAATAGGCTCTTTATTTTCGTTTAATAGTTCAACGTAAGATTTAATACCGCCTTCATAGTGATATGTATCTTCGCGTTGCTCTACATCTTCACGCTCATCTCTTAAAGTGATTGAAATACCTTTGTTCAAGAATGCAAGCTCTCTAATACGCTTTTGTAGCGTTTCATAGTTATAAACAGTTGTTTCAGTGAATATCTCACTATCTGCTTTAAAGCGAATGACTGTACCTGTTTTACCAGTGCTACCTACTTCTTTAAGATCAAATTGAGGTACACCTTTTTTATATGCTTGATGATAGATAGTATCGTTACGATGAACGTATACCTCTAAATCTTCAGACAATGCGTTAACAACTGAAGAACCTACACCATGTAGACCACCAGATACTTTATAACCGCCACCGCCAAATTTACCACCAGCATGCAGTACAGTTAAGATAACTTCAACTGCTGGACGCCCCATTTTTTCTTGAATATCAACAGGAATGCCTCGACCATTGTCAGTTACTTTAATCCAATTGTCTTTTTCAATAATAACTTCGATTTGATTTGCATAACCAGCAAGTGCCTCGTCGATACTGTTATCCACGATTTCCCATACTAAGTGGTGCAAACCTCTTTCTGAAGTTGACCCTATATACATACCAGGTCTTTTACGAACGGCTTCTAACCCTTCTAATACCTGTATCTGTCCAGCACCATAGTTATCTGTGTTGTTTACATCTGACAATGTATTCACCATCACTTTCTATTACTTTATAATTTCACCTTGATTGATTCGATAAAGCTTAGCATTATTCATAATTTCATGATCTATGCCATCTACAGATGTTGTTGTTACAAAGGTTTGTACTTTATGTTGAATCGTGCTTAATAGATGTGTTTGTCGAGAATCATCTAATTCGCTTAACACATCATCCAATAATAAGACTGGATATTCTCCAACTTCAATATTCATTAACTCTATTTCTGCTAATTTAATGGATAATGCAGTCGTACGTTGCTGCCCTTGAGATCCATATGTTTGTGCATCCATATCATTTACATTAAAGCCTAAATCATCTCTATGTGGTCCAAATAAACAGATGCCTCTATCCATTTCTCGCTTAATATTGTCATTCAATAGCGTAATCACTTCGTCCAATAACGTCTGTTCATCTTTGCTCATATCACTGAGTTTAATACTTGGTAAATAAGTTAATGACAACGTTTCTCTCTCATTCGTGATACCTGCATGAATCGGTTTAGCCAATGATTCTAATTCTTTGATGAAATGCTCTCGTCTCAACGTTACATTTAAAGCATATTGTGCAAATTGTTGGTTTAAGACTTCTAACATTGTAGTGTCTTGCTTCTGGCCCAATTGCAGTTGCTTTAAGTAATTATTCTTCTGTTTGAGGATACGCTGGTATTGAGCCAAATCATTTAAATATACTGCAGATATCTGACCTAATTCCATATCAATAAAGCGTCTTCGTATCTGAGGGGATCCTTTAACAATATTTAAATCTTCTGGCGCAAAAAGAACCACGTTAAGATGTCCAACATACTGAGTTAGTCGACTTTGTTCTAAGTGGTTCACTTTTACTTGTTTACCTTTTTTAGTTATAAACATCGTTAGTGGCATCGTTCCATGTCTATAATTTAGTACACCCTCTATTTTAGCATACTCTGAGTTAAACCGTATAAGCTCCTTATCATTCGTTGTACGATGACTTTTGGCTAAAGCTAATGTGTAAATTGATTCAAGCAAATTCGTCTTCCCTTGTGCATTTTCTCCGATCAGAATATTCACATCAGGATGACATTCGAGCGTAACTTCTTCATAGTTACGATAATTTTCTAATTGGAGTGTTTTAAGTTTCATTGTTCACCTTGATGAATAATGATTACAGAATCAATTTCAGGGATATCTGGGAAATCAATTCGATCTTGGTTGGCTAGTTTTTTACCACGACGTGTTTCGCGCTCGCCATTAATTAGAACTTCAACATCTTGTAAGAACCATTTAGCTTGTCCACCTGATTCAATAATGCCTTCCGTTTTAAGAAATTGGCCTAACGTAATATCGCCCTCAACTACTACTTCTTGAACCAAAATAATCACTCCGTTTCTTTATGTGTCATTAATTTATTATACCTTTTTTAGGTTTGAATTTCATTTAAAATAGAATATGAAACCGTTTACTTCACAATATCTTTTTACATATTTAATTTTAGTAGGAAAATTAGTTATATTTTTCAGTTTGAAGCGGCTTTTTTAAAGAAAATTGAAGATTACAAATGATGTTGTATAGAGAATAGCCTGATTTTTAATTTTAAGGGCTATTTTAGCTTGATGATATATTATTTAGATTTATCCACTAGTGAATAACTTTTGTGTCTAAATTGAAGGCTGAATGAGCTTAAATTAAATAAAAAAGGAGTTAAGACAGAATTCCTTTTGAATTCGTCGTAACTCCAAATTAATAGCTTTTAAAACTAATACGTTCTAATTGGTAAAATTAATTGTGTGACAGAATCATCTTCTTTTGGTTTGAGGATGAATGGTTTCATCGTACCAAAGAATTCAACTTCAACTTCATCATTATCAATCGCTTTTAGCGCATCCATCATATAACGAGAGTTGAAAGAAATCTTCAAGTTGCCACCCTCTACATCCGTTGCTGTAACTTCTTCTTTTACGGTACCAATCTCAGGTGATGTAGATGATAATTCTACAACATCATTACCTGTACTTAACTTAATAACGTTGTTACCACCTTCTCGTGCCAATAAAGAAGCACGATCGATTGCGTGATAGAATTCACCGTTGTCTAAGCCTAATTTAATTTCGTAATTCTCAGGGAATAAACGTGTTGTATCAGGATAATGTCCTTCTAATAAGCGAGAAATAAAGTTTACATTTCCAACTTTAAATAAAACTTGATTTGAAGCAAAGAAAATATCAATCTCTTCATCGCTATCACTCATAATTTTATTTAATTCTGATAAAGCTTTGCCTGGAATGATGACATTTTTATTTTCAGAGTCATCTTCTAATTTCAACTTTCTTACAGCCAAGCGGTGTGAATCGGTCGCAGTGCATATTAATTCATTATCTTGTATAAGCCAGTTAACACCAGTAAGTACTGGGCGTGTTTCTGAGGTGGACACTGCGAAATTTGTTTGTGCAATGATATTTTTTAATACTTTTACTGATAATTGGATTGCATCATCACGTGATACTTGAGGTAATAATGGATATTGATCAGGATCTAAACCACTTAAGTTAAATTCAGAATGTCCTGAAGTAATTAGTGTTTGAAATTGTTCATTTGTTGATAATTTAACATCTTTACCTGGTAGTTTTTTAATAATATCTACGAAGAAACGACCAGGAAGTACAACTGAACCTGTTTCAGAAATAGTGACAATATCCTCACCATCTACTTGTTTAGGGATTGTAATTTCAATAGATATCTCAGAATCTGAACCAGTAAGAATGACTTCGTTATCTTTAGCATCGATTTTGATACCCGTTAAAATTGGTAATGTTGTTCTTGGTGAGATGGCTTTTAATGTGTCATTTAATTGATTAATAAAATAATCTCTTCTAATTGTGAATTCCATCATTAATTTAAACTCCTTCCAGTCGTTTATATATAATTATATAGGTTTTAAATTCATAGTAATAGTAGTAGAGCTTGTGGATTAGTGGATATGTTAAGAAAATCCTTATGTGCCAAAGTTATACACATGTGGATAAACTGTTGATGTTGTGTATTACTTTTGAACATTATCCACAATTACGAATAAAATGTTTATGACATTTATCATTAATCAATGTTTCTTATACCATAATAACTTGTCACTATTTTTTATTTCCCACTTTATCATTTCATAATCTGTTGTATAACAGTTTTCAACTTTAATTTTATTGATTGCGAATTTCTTTTTCCAAATCTTCAACTTCTTGTTTAAAAATTGTATCGGCTTTAATATCTTTAGCGATTTTTTCGTGCGCATGAATCACTGTCGTATGATCTCGACCACCGAATTCTTCACCAATCTTAGGTAATGAAAAATCAGTAAGTTCTCTTGATAAATACATCGCAATTTGACGTGGATAAGCAATTGATTTTGTACGTTTTTTTGCGCTGAAATCTTCGATGCGAACGTTGTAGTAATGTCCAACGACTTTTTGAATATCTTGGATCGTAATTTTTTTAGATTTAGGAACTTGAATAATATCTTTGAGCGCTTCTGCTGCTAATTCAGTCGTAATAGGTCTGCCTTGAAGTTTAGAATAGGCAAGCAAACGTGTGAGTGCGCCTTCTAATTCACGGATGTTTGATTGAATTTGATTAGCAATATAATTTAAAGCTTCAGCAGGAATTTCTAAATTCTCTTCTTCGATTTTTTTCTGAAGAATCGCCATACGCGTTTCATAGTCAGGAGGAGTAATATCAACGATTAATCCCCATTCGAAACGAGAACGTAAACGGTCTTCTAATTTTGCAATTTCTTTAGGTGGACGGTCACTTGAAATGACAATTTGCTTCTTATTTTGATGTAATTCATTAAATGTATGGAAGAACTCTTCTTGCGTTTGTTCTTTATTCTGAATAAATTGAATGTCGTCAATCAGTAACACGTCGATGTTTCTATACTTCTCTCTAAAGGCTTCAGGTTCATTGTTACGAATTGATTTGATGAAGTCATTTGTGAATTTTTCACTTGAAGTATATAGTACTTTAGCATTTGGTTGATTGCTAAGAACATGATGACCGATCGCATGCATAAGATGTGTCTTACCAAGACCAACGCCACCATATATAAATAGAGGGTTGTATGCTTGTGCTGGTGCTTCAGCAACTGCAAGACTTGCTGCATGTGGAAATCTATTGCCAGGTCCAATGACGAAAGTATCAAATGTATTGTGAGTATTGAATTGATCTATGCCTTCATGACCATCTTCAATGATTTGACGTTGAGGTTCACTTGGCGTGTTAGATTTACGACTTGTCTCATCAAGTTCAGCTAATTGTTCAGCAGTGAAAAATTTGGGTTCAACTTCATAACCAATAACATCTTTCATAATTGTTTGGATTACTTCTTTGTAGTTTGAATTTAACCATTCTGCGTAAAATTCATGAATTACAAAGATGATTGCAACATTATCACGAATTTCTTTGAGTTCTGTATCTTTCAAAAAAGTATTAAATGTCGATTTAGATATTTCTGATTCTGCAACTTCTAATACTTTTTTCCAAATTTCTTGTTCTGACATAAAATAAACTCCATCTTCTTTTAAATTTAGGACTTATACACAGACATTTAGACAAGTGGATAAAAATAATCACAGCATGTTAATAATTATCCACAAGTTAATAACATTCAGTGGATAACTTTATATATGCTATGATTTGTTCACACTAAATACGTATATAAAATCAATAAATAAATCCTTTAAAAATAATGAGTTAGACGACTTATCCACATAATTATACTTTTTAACTTAGAGAGATGTCAAATAGGTGTGAATATGTTGTTAAACTTGGTATAAATCTGTTAATAATGAATATATTATCCACAGAAACTTAAATCTCGTATGTGTATAAGTGGATAATTTTAAAAAACTAAGTTTATGTACTACAACAGCTTTGGGAAATAATTTATAAAGATGAATTTAAAATGAATAAAATGTGTGAGACGCACGTTTGGCGAAATGTATAAATATTAAAAATGGATGTTGACAAGTGGTTAAAAAAATAACATCTTAATGCAAATGCTGCTTGCTTTATAAATAGTAATTTGTTATATTGTAGTAGTTGCTTGAATTATGACTAGATAAAATTGAATTAAAACAAGAATTCTGATATCAGAAATTATAATTTATCTATTAAAATAATCAGGATCACTACAAGAGCGAGTGAGCTGGATAAATATGTAGATGGAGGTGTTTTGCATGGTAAAACGTACTTATCAACCAAATAAACGTAAACATAGTAAAGTTCATGGTTTCAGAAAACGCATGAGCACTAAAAATGGCCGTAAAGTTTTAGCACGTCGTCGTCGTAAAGGCCGTAAAGTTTTATCAGCATAAGATCACTGACTTCTCAGTGGTCTTTTTTTTCGTTTGAATAGGTATAAATTGAGATACGCTATATCAAAACTAACTTTAGCTAAGTTGGCAAAGAATAAAATAAGTGAGTGATGTGAACGTGGAGAAGGCTTACCGTATAAAAAAGAATACTGATTTTCAAACGATTTATAAAAGAGGAAAATCGGTAGCAAATAGACAGTTTGTTGTTTATACCTATAATAGTAATAAAGATCATTTTCGATTAGGTATTAGTGTATCTAAAAAATTAGGCAATGCAGTGACTCGAAACAGAATTAAACGTGCGATAAGGGAGAATTTCAAAATTCATAAAGAAGATATTATTGCACGTGATATTATCGTTATTGCTAGGCAACCAGCTAAGGATATGACTACACTTGAAATCCAGGGTAGCTTAGAACATGTATTAAAAATTGCAAAGGTCTTTAATAAAAAGATTAAATAGAAGGGTAGGGGAGTTTTAGACGTCCGTCAGTCTGAGGTTATACAAACCGAAGTCTTACCTTATGAGCGATAAATCAACTTATTAGCAATTTTTATAGAAACAAATTACAATGTTATAATGAAATTTTACTTGAATAAGGAGGCGAGGATAATCATGGATTTTGATACGATAACTAGTATTTCAACACCTATGGGTGAAGGAGCAATCGGTATTGTCCGTTTATCTGGACCACAAGCCGTTGAAATTGGAGATAAGCTATATAAAGGAAAGAAAAAGTTACAAGACGTAGATTCACATACGATTAATTATGGTCATATCATAGATCCTGAAACAAATGAAGTTGTTGAAGAAGTTATGATATCTGTGCTAAGAGCACCAAGAACATTTACACGCGAGGACATTATTGAAATTAATTGTCACGGTGGTATTTTAACAATTAATCGAATATTAGAACTTACAATGACGCATGGTGCAAGAATGGCAGAGCCAGGGGAATATACAAAGCGTGCATTCTTGAACGGGCGTATCGATTTATCACAAGCTGAGGCTGTTATGGATTTTATTCGTTCTAAAACAGATCGTGCTTCTAAAGTTGCCATGAACCAAATCGAAGGGCGACTAAGTGATTTAATTAAGCGACAACGTCAATCCATTTTAGAAATTCTCGCGCAAGTAGAAGTGAACATTGATTATCCAGAATATGACGATGTTGAAGATGCTACAACTGAGTTCCTATTAGAGCAATCTAAAAAGATTAAAAACGAAATTAATCTATTATTAGAGACTGGAACACAAGGTAAAATTATGAGAGAAGGTCTTTCAACCGTTATCGTTGGTAAACCAAATGTAGGGAAATCGTCAATGTTAAATAACCTTATTCAAGATAATAAAGCCATCGTAACTGAAGTTGCAGGTACAACTCGTGACGTTTTAGAAGAATACGTCAATGTTAGAGGTGTACCATTAAGATTGGTAGATACTGCAGGTATTCGTGACACTGAAGATATCGTTGAAAAAATTGGTGTCGAACGTTCACGCAAAGCCTTAAGTGAAGCAGATCTAATCTTATTTGTATTAAATAACAATGAGCCATTAACACAAGAAGATCGTACATTATATGAAGTTATTAAAAATGAAGATGCCATTGTAATTGTTAACAAAACTGATTTAGAACAAAACTTAGATATAAATGAAGTAAAAGAAATGATTGGTGATACACCACTTATCCAAACATCTATGCTTAAACAAGAAGGTATTGATCAACTAGAATTACAAATACGAGATTTATTCTTTGGTGGCGATGTTCAAAACCAAGATATGACGTATGTATCTAATTCAAGACATATTTCTTTATTAAAGCAAGCTAGAAATGCTATTCAAGATGCGATTGATGCAGCTGAATCAGGTATTCCTATGGATATGGTTCAAATTGACTTAACGCGTACTTGGGAATTATTAGGTGAAATTATTGGTGAATCTGCTAGTGACGAATTGATTGATCAACTATTTAGTCAATTCTGCTTAGGAAAATAATAGTTTATACCTTATAGCTATGTAACGTTTAAGAAATGATAAATATTAAAGAAACTGAGACGGTAGGAAGTCTTATTTATAAAAATAAAGACAAAGGAAATTTAAAGGAGGTCAATTAGGTGGTTCAAGAATATGATGTAATCGTCATTGGTGCTGGACATGCAGGTATTGAAGCAGGTTTGGCATCTGCAAGACGTGGCGCAAAAACACTAATGCTAACAATTAATCTAGATAATATTGCATTCATGCCATGTAACCCATCAGTAGGTGGTCCAGCGAAAGGTATTGTCGTTCGAGAAATTGACGCATTAGGTGGGCAAATGGCTAAAGCGATTGATAAAACACATATCCAAATGCGTATGTTAAATACTGGTAAAGGGCCAGCAGTACGTGCGTTACGTGCTCAAGCAGACAAAGTGTTATATCAACAAGAAATGAAACGTGTCATTGAAGATGAAGATAATTTAGACATCATACAAGGTATGGTGGATGAATTAATTATTGAAGACAATGAAGTAAAAGGTGTCCGCACAAATATCGGTACTGAATATCGCGCTCAAGCGGTTGTTATTACGACAGGTACATTCTTACGTGGTGAAATAATCTTAGGTAACATGAAATATTCAAGTGGTCCAAATCATCAACTTCCATCTATCACGCTAGCTGATAATTTAAGAGAATTAGGTTTTGAAGTTGTGCGCTTTAAAACGGGTACACCTCCACGTGTAAACGCGAAAACAATAGACTATTCTAAGACGGAAATTCAACCTGGTGATGATGTAGGTCGTGCATTTAGTTTTGAAACTACAGAATATATCCTAGACCAATTACCTTGTTGGTTAACATATACCAATGATCGTACACATAAAGTCATCGATGATAATCTACATTTATCAGCTATGTATTCAGGTATGATTAAAGGAACAGGTCCTCGTTATTGTCCATCAATTGAAGATAAATTTGTGCGTTTTAATGATAAACCTAGACATCAACTTTTCCTAGAGCCTGAAGGTCGTAATACAAATGAAGTTTACGTTCAAGGACTTTCAACAAGCTTACCAGAACACGTACAACGTCAAATGTTAGAAACGATTCCTGGTCTTGAAAAGGCAGACATGATGCGTGCGGGTTATGCCATTGAATATGATGCGATTGTGCCAACGCAATTATGGCCAACATTGGAAACTAAAATGATTAAAAATTTATATACGGCTGGACAAATCAATGGTACTTCAGGATATGAGGAAGCGGCTGGTCAAGGTATTATGGCTGGAATCAATGCTGCAGGTAAAGTGCTTGGTACCGGAGAAAAAATCTTGAGTCGTTCAGATGCATATATTGGTGTTTTAATTGATGACTTAGTTACAAAAGGTACGAATGAGCCTTACCGCTTATTAACATCTCGTGCAGAATATAGATTATTACTACGTCATGATAATGCTGACTTGCGTTTGACTGATGTAGGTTATGAATTAGGTATGATTTCAGAAGAACGTTACGCGCGTTTTAATGAAAAGCGTCAACAAATTCAAGATGAAATCCAACGTTTAACTGATATTCGTATTAAACCAAATGAATACACACAATCTGTCATTGAGGCAAATGGTGGTTCACGTCTAAAAGATGGCATTCTAGCAATTGATCTATTACGACGTCCTGAAATGACATATAATACAATCTTAGAAATTCTAGAAGAAAGTCATCAATTACCTGAAGCGGTTGAAGAGCAAGTTGAAATTCAAACGAAATACGAAGGCTATATCAATAAATCATTGCAACAAGTTGAAAAAGTTAAACGCATGGAAGAGAAAAAAATTCCGGAAGACTTAGATTATAGTAAAGTGGATAGTTTAGCGACTGAAGCTCGTGAAAAATTAGCTGAAGTTAAACCATTGAATATTGCACAAGCATCACGAATCTCTGGTGTTAACCCAGCAGACATCTCAATCTTACTTGTTTATTTGGAGCAAGGTAAATTGCAAAGGGTGAAAAATTAATGAATGGCGTAGAATGGCTAGCTAAAGAATTAAGTGAACATGGAATTGAATTGTCAGATAAACAAAAAGAACAATTTCAAACATATTATCGTTTACTTGTAGAATGGAATGAGAAAATGAATCTCACAAGTATTACAGATGAACATGAAGTTTATTTGAAACATTTCTATGATTCAATTACACCGAGCTTTTATTATGATTTCAATCAGCCTTTAACCATCTGTGATGTTGGTGCAGGTGCAGGTTTTCCAAGTATTCCATTGAAGATTGTTTACCCTGAATTGAAAGTAACCATTGTAGATTCTTTAAATAAACGTATTCAATTTTTAAATCATCTAGCTGCTGAACTTGGCTTAACACAAGTTAGCTTTGTACATGATCGCGCTGAAACATTCGGTAAAGGCGTAAACAGAGAAACGTATGACGTAGTTACAGCACGTGCAGTAGCCAGACTTACAGTGTTAAGTGAATTGTGCCTTCCTTTAGTTAAAAAGGGGGGGCAGTTCATCGCATTGAAGTCTTCTAAAGGAGAAGAAGAATTAGAAGAAGCACAATTTGGGATTAGTATATTAGGTGGCGTCTTTAGTGATTCTTATACATTTGATTTACCAGAAGATGCTGGTGAACGACAAATGATTATTATAGATAAACGTCGTCAAACATCTAAAAAATATCCTAGAAAACCTGGTACGCCTAATAAATCTCCTTTACTAGAAAATTAATAGCACCTACATGTTAAAATTAATTTTAAGAGGAGTGAATGGATAATGAAAAAGCCTTTTTCAAAATTATTTGGATTGAAAAATAAAGATGACATCGTTGGATACATTGAAGAAGATCGCAATTCTAGCGTTGAATCCATTCAAATTGAGCGTATTGTACCTAACCGTTATCAACCAAGACAGGTGTTTGACTCAAGTAAGATTACTGAACTTGCTGAATCTATTGACGAGCATGGTTTATTACAACCCATCGTTGTAAGACCGATTGAAGAGAATATGTACGAAATTATTGCGGGTGAACGACGTTTTAGAGCACTACAGTCACTGCATAAATCTCAAGCAGATGTCATTATACGTCATATGAATGATGAAGAAACAGCAGTTGTTGCATTAATTGAGAATATTCAACGTGAAAATTTATCTGCTGTTGAAGAAGCGGAAGCTTATAAAAAGCTTCTTGAGATTGGTGGCACAACGCAAAGTGAATTAGCTAAAAGTTTAGGTAAAAGTCAAAGTTTTATCGCAAATAAATTGCGATTATTGAAATTAACACCTAAAGTGATTAGTCGTTTAAGAGAAGGCAAGATTACTGAGCGTCATGCTCGTGCTGTCTTATCTCTTAAAGAGGAAGATCAAGAAAAGCTAATTGAACAAGTGATTAGCCAAAAATTAAATGTTAAACAAACAGAGGCACGTGTTAAACAGAAAATTGGACCAGAAAAAGTAAAAGCTCAATCTTTCCAATTCTCTAAAGATTTAACACAAGCACGTGACGAAGTTGGAAAAAGCATTCAAGCCATTGAACAATCTGGTATACGTGTAGAACAACGTGATAAAGAACATGATGATTATTACGAAATTAAAATAAAAATTTATAAAAAATAGATGAAAAGTGTGTATAATGCTATTCCTTGAAAAATAGGTTTTAAAGTTATACCACTTAATAATAGCACTAAGATGATTAAAAGTTGAATCATTTTAGTGTTTTTTATGTTCATATAGCATTCATTTTTCTTACAAAGTGCTGTTTACATAGCTAATAAATAGATTTACAATATTATTAAACGAAACGTATCGTTTAATAATTAAAGAAGAAGGGTTTATTGTGTTCGGAATATCCATTTCTAGTGCTATTCTTCATTTTGTTATTGGAGGTCTTGCAGTGGCGATTGCATCTATAATGGCTGAGAAGGTCGGTGGTAAAATGGGTGGCATTATCGCTACTATGCCGGCAGTCTACTTAGCTGCAATTATAGCCCTTGCGATAGATCATCGTGGCAATCAATTAGTTCAAATGTCAATTCATCTTAGTTCTGGTGCCATTATTGGAATTATATCGTGCATCATAACAGTCTTTTTAACGTCTCTTTATATTAGTAAAAGAGATTATAAAAGAGGAACAGGATTTGCATTAATATGTTGGCTTGTAATTTCTCTAAGTATATTTGTTGTTAGACATATGAATTAATCATTGGAGGCTTTTGTAATGAAATTAGCATTAATTAAATTCTTGGTTGGGGGACTTGCAGTTACGCTGAGTTATATTATCTCTGTTATTTTACCTTGGAAAGAACTCGGGGGTGTGTTTGCTACATTACCTGCAGTATTCTTGGTTTCATTGTTTATCACAGGAATGCAACATGGCGATGTTATTGCTAAGCACGTAAGTAGAGGGGCAGTTTTTGGCATGACGGGCGTACTTATTAGTATACTAGTAACATGGGCGATGCTATATTTTACAAATCAATGGCTACTTAGTATTGTTATTGGATTTATTGCATGGTTTGTAAGTGCAGTAATTATTTTTGAAGCGGTTGAATTTATTACACATTTAAGAAGGGGAAAACATGGCTGGAAGACCGAAAGATCCGACAATCAATCATAAAATTTTTAATGAATTAGATCGAATGTTGGCTACGACACATTTTAGAGACATCACCATCGATCAAATTTCTGAAAACACAGGTGTGTCTAAAGCTACAATATATCGACGTTGGAAAGACAAATCTTCAATTATTGTAGATATGTTCGTGAGTAGAACACAGATTTTTGAAAATGAAAATAAAGATCTACACACGGGGTTGTATCAATTCTTAATTAAAATAATGGAAATTTATAAAACGAATTTAGGGCGTGCGGTTATTGAAATATTAATTAGTAACCAACAAGTTGAAGCACGTGAATTGTTTATGAAGGGTTATTTTAAAAGTAATCGAAAATTATTGAAATCAATCATAGCACATCACATAAAAGAAGAGGATCAAGATTTATTTATAGATATGATTTTCTCACCAATTTATTTCAATATTTTAATTAAACCGGAAACACTTGATGAAGCATATATTGAAAAAATGCTAGACGTTATCTTAAAATCTTTTAATCAATAATATCTTAATTAACAAAAGGAACTGCGTTTAAACAAATAGCGTAGTTCCTTTTTTAGACGTCAGGAAGTCTTATAAATACTGATAAATCAGCATGTAAAAGGACTTTGACAATGAAAAAGATGCGAATGACAAAGAAATTTGGTAGTTTTTTATATGAAGAAACGTTTCTATGGAGTTGAAGTGAGATACAACTATTAATGTCTATCTTGCTTCTAATATAGGCAAGATTAATCTAAATGGTTAAGGAGTTATGGGTGATGGAAATCGGTCAACAAATTCGTAAATATAGGGAAAAAGAAAATTATTCTCAAGAGTACCTAGCTGAGAAATTATATGTTTCGAGACAAACGATTTCTAATTGGGAGAATGAAAGAAGCTATCCAGATATCCATAATTTATTAATGATGTGTAACTTATTTAATGTTTCATTAGATGATCTTGTCAAAGGAGACGTGAAACGTATGGAACATGAAGAAATTAAAAAAGACATGGATTTTTGGACGTGGATGATGCTAATTTGGACGTTATTAGCATGTGTTTTAATAGGACCGCTTTTATTTTATTTAAGTTGGTGGGGTGTTGCGATAACCTATGCCATTTTTTCTATAGGTTTTTATAGTTCTACAAGGATAGATAAAATTAAATATAAGCACGGCATGGATAATTACGATCGAATCGTAGCTTTTATGAATGGTCAAGATCCTAATGAAGTTCAGACTACTAAAACACGCAATTTCATTACGAGTATCTTATCATTTATCTTTGTAGTAGGTGCATTTGTAATCATATGCTGGTTGAGTATTTATCTATCATTTAAATTTTTACCATAACAATTTAAATGGCTATGAAACGCAATGCTTCATATGCCTTTAGTAATTATAAGTGATTATTTATTGCGTAATCTTCTTCTACCAATTAATAATACGCTACCTAAACCTGCAAACATTGTTGCTAATAATGATTTATTCATATTAGCGTCGTCGCTACCAGTATTTGGTAGGTGTTTCGGTTGATTTGGTTGTTTAGGTGTTGGTGGCACATGATGTATCGGTGGCACACCTGGTTTTTCAGGTGGGTTGCCTGGTGGGTTAACTGGAGGTTGACTCGGTGTTTTAGGCGGATTATGTGGTGGTTTGTTTGGCGTTGGTGGTACTGGTGGTTCAACAGTGTTGTTAAATTCAGTATCATTTACTCCATCGGATTTACCGCCTGAACTGTTGTAAGTTACAGCTGCTTGTAAATTACCTGTTTTTGGATTTTCAGTAACTACCACTGTTGCTTTGATAGACATTGTATCATAAGCAATATTTGAATCTGTTCTCACTTGTTCACTGATTTGGTAAACGTAAGTGCCTACTTTATTGAATTTAATTGGTAAGAAATTCACTTTACCATTCGCATCATTTGTTGCTGATTGTACTGGATGATCAGGATTGTTTAAATCCGTTAAGATGAATGTGTAATCTCCACCTTTAAGCTGACCATCTTCCAATTTCTTAGGCACTTTGAATTCAAAGTTTACTGGTTTTACTTTGTTTACACGTTTTTCTGATGGTTTAGGAGGTGGTACTTCATTGCCACCTTTGGCTGGGTTAAAGAACTGAACAGATTGGATCGCTACGTTAGTAATGTCCTTGTTTGCTTTGGCACTGTCTTTAATGACCCCGACAATATCTAATTTGTAGTAACGCCTAAATGGAATTTGCGCATTATCTAACACATGATCTTTAACTAGACTTTCTTTAGGTGTAGCTGTGATGACACCATTCTCATCTATAATATCAAATAAGTTTGTAACGTCTTGTCCAGTAATACCGTCATATACCTCAATACTTTGAACAACTACGCTTGTTTCATCATAGTCATCAGTAATGCCTAATTTATTAATTTTGTTATCTTTTAAAAAAGTAAAATTAATATAGCCATATTTAGCTTTTTGAGGGTCACGAGCAGCTACTGCTCTTTCTAAAGAATTTTCACCAATGGATACTGTACCAGGTGAATTGATTTGTTTCGTTTCCACTACAGAATTTGTCTCACCGTTAACTAACTCAATCGTTAAGTCATTAGAGTCGTCGTAGGGTTTAGATAAACGATAGTAATATTTAGTTTGATATGCAGCATTAAATTCTTTAAGATCTGTTATCTCAAATGTAAATTGATTTGGATCAGTACTTTTTTCAAATACGACGTTTGGTGTTGGGATAGTATTTGAATCTTTAGGTTGTGGAGTGATAACATCTCTACTTTTAACAGATGCACTATTGGCATTATCCATATTAGGTGTTGCAGTTGTCGTTGTGTCCTCTAGAACGCCTTCTGAAGTAATTGCTGACGTTGCAGAAGTATGTGTTGTTGTCTTCTCTACTTGAGATGAAGCGGCAATGATTTGTGCATTTGCATTTTCGTTACCTGAGTGTGTTGTCTTACTAGTTGTTTGTGGTTGCGTTTCTGTTTTTGTTGTATTTTCTAAATTTTTCAGGGGAATAGATTGAGATGGTGAAGCTGCATTTTGTACGTCTTCATGTGTTGAATTATTGACTTTCTTTTCAAAAGATTGTTGATTGGAAGCCGTGTCCGTTGTTGACGTACTATTATGTAATCCACTTGCATGAGCTACATCTTGAAAGTCCATAAATAAAAAGGCATCTAATAATATGGAGACTGTTCCTATTGAAAACTTTCGAATAGAGAAGCGATACTTTGTTTTTTTGTTGCATAACTTGATGTCCTTTCTTAGATGAATAAAATATTTCTGTCAATTTAATTATAAAATATATAAAATAAAATGAAAAAGGGGTAGGATAGAATTCCTTTGAATTCTATCTTACCCTAACCTGCTTAGCTTGTAGAATTTCTTTGTGTTGGGGCTCCGAACCTCAACTTGCTTAGCTTGTAGAATTTCTTTGTGAAATTCTTTGTGTTGGGGCCCCGAACCCCGTATGTATGAATAGAGCTGAGAATCGCTTGATTTAAGGCACTTTCTCAGCTCAGTTAACTACAGTCTATTTGCAATGTAGCCCTTTAATATATTTGTTCTAAATGCTTTGATTTTCAATATTAGTTATTAGTCTTTTCTTCATAACGTTTTAGAATATAACCACCACCAAGTAAGCCTACTGGTACTCCAATAAATGGTGTCGCAATGCCACTTAAGATGAAGACGATAAGTACTAACATAAGACCGTTAAACCAATTGACTTTCAAACTTAATAAATCCTCGTAAGATTTGCGAATTAATTCTTTAATATTCATTTAAACAACGTCCTTTCTTTTCAATTATTAAATAGAGTGTCTTACAATTCGATTTGCATGGATAAATGAGATTGTTGCAAAGATAAGGTAAACAAGTGAATAAACAATCATCACAATGATAATCGGTGTTGGAGAGTATTCTCCCAATAGTTTCATAAATACCATTGCAGCAAATAGTGCGTGTAATAATGCGATGATTAAAGGTAAACCGAAGTTGAATAGAATCTTTAATGCTAGACCTTTCGTCATATCCGTGTGTGTGAAGCCGATACGTCTTAATATGCGATAATTGTTAATTTCATCTTCGGTTTCATCCATTTGTTTAATATAGATAATACATCCCGCTGCGATGAGAAACGCTAATCCTAAGAATGATGTGACAAACATTAGAATACCGTTACTTTCATCTAGCATTTTCTTCGTGTCATTTTTTAATTCAACATTTGCACTTACTTTCTGAGCTAGTTTTTCCGCTTTAGAGAGGTCTTTATGATCTGTGATATTAAAACCGTAATGTTGCATTAGTTGGTCCTTCATTTTCAATTTATTGAAATTATCTGGACTTACTTTTAAGACAGGACCTCCTATAGAAACGGTCGACGGAATTACCTCATTGTCATCCTTTTTATTCACGTTTAATGTCATTTTTTGTTGACCTTGAAGTGTCATATCTTCATTCGTATGAACACTTACAATGCCAGAAAGTGGTCCTTGTAGGTTAGTAATAGTAGCATGGTTACCATTAATATTTTTATCTGGCATAACAACGATACCAGCATTTTGCATACCTTCGTTTGTTTTACTTTTTAAGGCATCATTTTTAAATAATTTCGTATTACTACCTTCAAAAGTTTTCGTGTCATATTGAATATGATTTTGTTTTAATAGTTTTTCATATTTTTGAGCTGATTGCGCTTTAGCAAAGTTAACATCTTGAGGTGAGGATACTTGAATCATATAATCTGTATTTGCTTTGCTAATTGCACCAAAACATAGAATAGTTACTGTCACTGCTGAAATAATAGCAATAATTGTTAGTGACATCGCATTTTTCTTCATGCGATGCATAATTGATGAAGTAAATACGACATCTGTAATTGAAATGCGCCCATGTTTAGATTTTTTCAGTGATTTAAATATGATAGATACTGAACTTCTAAAGAATAGATAAGCCCCCACAACGGTTAGAAACAGAATTAAGAAAGGTGTGATCAAGACCATTGTTAAAGCTTCGAACTTACCAAACATCTCAGTGGAAATATAATATCCAAAGATGATCATGATAATGCCTAGAATACCGGCAATAAGTTCAGGAACGGTAATTTTAGCTTTAGTAGCTTCTGATTTAGTATTATCTTTCATCAGTGACAGGATGGTTCTTCTTTTTAGGAAAAGAAAGTTCTGGAACATAATCAAGATAAATGCTAGTACAAGCATCACAATTGTTTGAATCAATGCAGGAAATTCAAATCCGATTGAGACACCTACTTTCAAATGCATCATCTTAACTAAAATATTGAGTAGAATTTCAGAGCCTACAATACCAATTACAATACCTATGATGCCAGTAATAACAAATAATGTGAACTGTTCAATAGCTAGCATTCTTAAAATGTTTTGTCGTGTTAGTCCGATAAGTTGAAATAGCGCAAATTCTCGTGTTCTACGTTTAATAAATAATTGGTTCGCATACATTAAGAAAATAATAATTGTAATAAATAGGAAAACTGCGCCTACTTTAGCACCTTCTTGGATTACTTTTGGAGAATCACCATTATTAATACTATGTGTGTACTGCAAAGTGACAAAGCTAAAGTATAAAATAATACTAAAAATGAGTGAAAAAAGATACAGTGCATAATTTTTAAAATTACTTTTTAAGTTTTTGAGTGTAATTTGATTAAACGTCATTTGCGACACCACCTAAGGCTGACTGTACTTGAATGATTTCATCATAAAATTCACGTTTAGATTTATCTTCTTGATGGATTTCTGAATGAATATTGCCATCTTTTAACATAATGACACGCTGTGCAAAACTCGCTGCAGATGGGTCATGAGTTACCATGATTATCGTGCTATTGAATCGCTCGTTCATATCTTCTAGACGGTTAAGTAAGTCTTGTGCGCTTTTCGAATCAAGTGCTCCTGTCGGTTCATCGGCAAAGATGATAGACGGTTTATGAACGAATGCACGTGCGGCAGCGGTACGTTGTTGCTGACCACCTGATATTTCGCTTGGATATTTATCGCTTAACTCATAAATACTGAGTGCTTCAGTGACTTCTTTATAATTTTGTTCCATCTCATCTTTACTTACTTTTTGAACGGATAGTGGCAACATAATATTTTCTTTAACGGTTAAGGTAGGTAAGACGCTATAATCTTGGAAGATAAATCCAAGTTCTTTCTTACGAAATTGTGCTAATTGCTTATCTTTGAGTTGATTAACTTCATTGCCACTTACTTCTACAGTTCCTCCAGAAATACTATCGATGGAACTAATGACATTGAGGAGGGTAGTCTTACCTGAACCTGAAGGTCCCATTATGGCAACGAATTCTCCTTTATCCACTGAAAAGTTGATGTCGTTTAGGGCTTTATACTTTTGCTTACTTCCATATACTTTTGATAAATGATTGATGTTTAAAATTGGCATGTCGATTGCACTCCTTGTTTGATTTATAATTTTTCTTTTGCTTTAGTTGGAATTTCTGATTTTTTAACTTCTTCGTATGACAGAATTGTGTGAGATTTTTCGCGTACAACTAAGTAATGATTTTGTTTTAATTTTTTGGATGCTGTGTATTCAATTTTTTTAGATTTACCATCTTTCGTGTAACCAGTTTGATTGTAATGATAGATATAGAAGTTTTTTTCTTTATCAACGACTTCCACTTTAGATGGTTTCTGAGTCTTAACGTAATATTCATATGTTTGGGCTAAAGGATTGAGCTTGTTCCAGTCATTGATTGAGCGATTGTTAGGGTGTTGATTGGAATAAGCATTTAATCCAAACAATCCTCCGATAACAATAATTGCAATGACGGCAATTGCAATGAATATATTTCTTAAGGTTTTCAATATCATCACTCCTTGTTTCTATTACACTTATAATTGTAGAAGGGTTGCGTTAGAACTGCCTTTATCTAACCTTACAAAGTCGATGCCATTTCTTACGAATATGAAAGATTAGATTATTTTTTGAAAATGTAAGTAAGAAGGCATTCTTAAATGTGATAACTTGAATAGTAATCTTGTGAGAGGTTTGTTACTATGAAGCTATCAATAAGCACATTGACGATGATTTTCTTGATGAGCTTAATTTTCAAAACGAAGTAAATTGATTAACGTTACGCTTTTTAAAGATGAGTGAAACGACTTTGCAATATATTTGTGATAAAGTAAGTTGTGTTTATAAAAGATGATAGGCGGGATTTAATTGAAAAAAGAGATAATTGAATGGATTGTAGCCATTGGTGGCGCACTCTTAATTGTAGGTATTGTATTAAAGTTTATTGGAACATCATACACAGTATCAGGTTCATCGATGTATCCAACTTTCCAAGATAGAAATAAAGTGATAGTTAGTAAGATTTCGAAAATATTGAACCACATTGATAATGGTGATGTCGTTGTCTTCCATGAAGATGCACAACGTGATTTTATTAAGCGTGTGATTGGTACGCCAGGTGATAAAGTTGAGTATAAAGGTGATCAATTATATGTTAATGACAAAAAGGTATCAGAGCCTTATTTAGATTATAATAAGAAGCATAAACAAGGTAAGTATTTGACAGGTACATTTAAAACAAGCCAAGTGAACGGTGCAAATGGCAAAAATAAAATCCCTAAAGATAAGTATTTAGTTTTAGGTGATAATAGACAAAATAGTGTAGATAGCCGTTTTGGTGAAGTTGGTTTAGTAGATAAAGACCAACTTGTAGGTAAAGTTGTTTTAAGATATTGGCCATTTAATAAATGGGAAGCTGGTTTTAACCCAGGCACATTTTAGAAAAAACAATTAAATAATTAAAATTTTATTGGCGGTGGAGTCTTAGACTTCATCGTTTTTTTATTTCAGTTTAGTCAAGTCAATATTTAGATTATTATATTAAATACGCACATCTAAATAATGCTTTTTAAAATATATAATTATTTTGATAAAAAGTTTAAAATAATATAGAAAGCAACACAAAATAAATGATATACTTTTTGAAGATTTAAAAAATAATAAAATTGGAGGGATACCTATGCAATGTCCAAATTGTGGAAATGCTATCGAACCTAACGATTTATTTTGTGGAGAGTGTGGCCATAAAATAGATAGACAGTCTCATACTATTAATTCTGCTGAAAAAGATATCTCTAATGCTGAAGCTAATGGTAGACGACACGATTCAACTGGATCATTAGGTGAAGGTAACGAAACGACATCAAATCAAAGTGATTATTTATCAAGAACAAACGAATCGAAACAGGATAAACATCCTAATGAAGATGGTAAAGTGCGAGATCATCAGCATGTACCTGAACATACTACATCGACACAACAACATCAAATGCATCAACCTCAATCAAATCAGCACCAACAACCTCACAACAATGCATCACATACATATCACAATCAACCACAATACGATCAGTCATATTCAAACCATCAACAACCACAACAAACAAGCCAATTTAGTGACCATGCAAAAGAAGTGACAGAAGAAAGTAAAGGTTTCTTTAAAAGTGCTTTCGCTTCACCTGATCAAGTACTAAAAAGCCAACAAGCATTTAGTTTTAAATTGTTATTTTCTTTAATCATTGTCGGTTTATTAGTCGTAGCACTGTTACTTGCTATTGTAATTCCTTCATCAGTTGGAATGTTTGAAACACCGAAAAGCCAAATTATCTTTTCTGTTGTTTTAGGTATCATTTTATTCCTAGCAGTGATAGTGGGAGCAACATATGGTATTACGCACTTAGTAGCTAGACAGCCAATTACATTTAAAAAAGTATTGTCAGATTTTGTACTTATTAATAGTGTTTCAGTCGCAGTACTATTGATTGCACTTATTTTAATGTTCGCTAATTCTTTTAGCTTTGGTGGCGCATTATTTATACTATCCATTTTATTAATCGTTGTTTCAGGTGTTTACATGATTGCCAAATATAGTGCAAATCATCATACTCGCTTTTCAAGTTTTTACGGTGTGATCATTTACATTATTGTGTTCTTCTTATTTGTGATTATTTTCGGTGAATCTTTATTTAACCAAATCTTTGGAAACTTAATCAGTGAGTTCAATAATTTATTTGATGGGAGTTCGATTTACTAATGAAATATTGTAGTAATTGCGGTCAACCTCTTCGCGAAGGTGTGAAGGTATGTACAAATTGTGGGAAACCCGTTCAGCAATCTAAAACAAATCACTCTAACACACAGCAAGATCATCACAACCAAAGTCGACAAGATAAGCATGAGCAGTATCAATATCAAGGGTATAATAACCATAATCAAAACGGTTATACCGACAGACATGATCAACAACCACGTAAAGGCGATAATAAAAAGACTTGGATTATTATTGCAGTTATAGCTGTATTGCTAATTGCTTTGATTCTTGCATTTTCAGTATTAAAAAATCAATTTTCTCCGGAAAAGCAAGCATCTAATATTGCACAAGCAATCAAGAAAGATGACGAAAAGGCATTAGCCAAAGAAGTTACAACTCAAAATGACCAAAAATTAAGCAAACAAGAAGCACGCGCATATTTAAATTACATCAAAACAGAAGATGACTTAAATAATGTCGGTAGTAACGTAGAACAAAGCGCGAAAGAAATTAAAGATAATCGTTATAATAATTTATCTGTAGATGCTAATGGAAATAGTGTGTTAAATATTTCAAAGGATGGCAAGAAATTCCTATTTTTTGATAATTATTCATTCAATGTTCCACAAAAATCAGTGAGCATTTATCCAAGTAGTAGTGGAGATATTACTTACGAATATAATGATAAAAAGCGTACGACAACGGTTACGGAAAATGACGAAAAAACGTTAGGTACGTTCCCAATCGGTGATTACAATTTAAAAGCAACAAAAGACATCGATGGTAAGAAATTCAAAGGTGCGTTAATGATTAACATGAGTGATGATGCTACTGCTTATGAATCATTTAAACAAAAACGTTTCACAGTCAGCGTTGATGGCGGCTATATGTTAAACAATGTGAAAATATACGCGAATGATAAAGAAATCGGAAGTGAATCATCTTCTGAAACATTTGGACCATATGACCCTGATGAAGAAGTAACCGTTTATGCACAAGGTACTTATGAAGGTAAAACGTTCAAATCAGATTCTGTTAATGTGACTAGTTCTGGGGAAGACGATGATGACGTAACAGATGTCACAGTTACGTTTGATGATGATGAGATTGATAAGTATATCGATGACAAAATGGATGCTGAGTATGATAGTGATAGCGATGATTCTGATTCAAGTTCAGGCGAAGTGACACGTGATAACGTCATTGATAAAGTAGAATCATACGAAGGTCATACGTTAGATACGGATACTTACACATACAAAGAACCAGAAAAAACAGATGATGGTAAATGGGGCTTCTCATTTACTGACAAAGACGGAGATTTAGCCGGATCATATACCGTTGACACTGACGATGGTTATGTAACTGAATACGATGAAGATGGTGAAGAAGTCGGTTCTGGTTATTAATAAATGAATAGTTATTATCATAATGAGGTTGAGCGATTGAATTTAATTGCTCAGCCTTAATTTTTAAGGATTTTTGAAGCATAATAATTTATGAGCTTTAATATTAATTAAATCAATTTATGTTACTATATATTTAATTTACTGAATAATTTGAAAATTTAAACTGGAGGCGATAGATATGATGTTTGGTTATCAAGTGAATGAACATGTGACGTTGAAGATATTAGAAGAACGTGAAGCGGAGCAACTTTTCAAATTAGTTGATGCGAATCGAGATTATTTAGGCGAGTTCTTGCCATTTGTCGAACATACAAAGAAGGTGGAAGATAGTAAACACTTTATCCATTCAGCGTTGCAACAATTTATCGATGGTAATGGATTTCATTGTGGAATATGGAGTAATAAAGAACTGATTGGGGTCATAGGATTGCACTATTTAGACTTAGTTAATAAAACAACTTCGATTGGTTATTATTTAGCTGAAGACTTTCAAAAGAAAGGTATTATGACTAGATGCACTAAAGCACTTATTCAATATGTATATGAAGAATATGATATTAACCGAATCGAAATACGAATGTCTACTAAAAATAAGAAAAGCCGAGCTATACCAACAAGACTTGGTTTCACACAAGAGGGTATATTGAGAAGTGATGAACGTTTACAAGGAGAATTTTCAGATAGTTATGTGTATAGTTTACTCCGGGAAGAATATGATGATTAATTCTATTGTAAATATACATTCAAATTTATTTACAAGATGATTTTATAATAATTTTTTAAGTAATCAATAAACGTATGATATCCATTTATAGATTCATTCCGAATATAATAGAGAATAGAGTTATCTCTTTCTATTTTTAAGCTTATTGTTTAGTAAAACTATATATAATAAATTAAAAAAAACACTTTCAATTTACGCTCCAGAATAAATTGAAAGTGGTTAAAATTTTTATGCTAGATTAAGAATATTCCAAGTGTAGGATAACACAATAAAAACTATTGTAAAGATGGAGTCAGTTATGGGGTATAAATTATAATATAACAATATTTAAGTTTAAAAGTGATAATTTCCGGAGAATTTATTACAGAGGTTCAACAGGGTTATCCTATGTTAGTATGATCGATAGATAGTTCATTCAATTTAGCTAATGTAATGAAGACTCACATATATAGTGCATTTAGTACATTAAAAATTGGTATTGATTTATTAAAAAAGAATGAAGATATTGAAATTAATTCAATATATGGACACGGAGGTATATTCAAAACCAAAAAAGTTGCTCAAACATTTTTGGCAGCAGCAATGCAAAGTCCCGTTAGTGTTATGCAAACTGCTAGTGAGGGCGGAGCATGGGGGATTGCTGTTTTAGCTAGATATCTTGTAGCAGAAAACTATATAAATTTATCTAGTTATCTTAATGAAATTGCTTTTAAAGATACTGATTCTATCAAAATTGAACCAAATGAAAAAGAAATAGAAAGCTTTAATCGTTATATTGAACGTTTTAAAAAAAGGTCTTCCTATAGAATGTCTTGCTAACGAACAACTTTAAAGAAATCACAAATAAGCAAAGGGAGAAAGTGAATTATTGTGACTAACGATTTAACTAAACAAAATCGACAATTTTTAGGATTACCTGGGGAATTCTCAGATAGTTTATTGAGAGAAGAATATGAAAATGAAATTTAAAGATGAGAAATTAGTTAAATTTAATAGTATCTTTTAATTATTTACTTATCTACTTGACATAAAGCATTTTAAATGATTGTTTACAAAGATAATCAATAATTAAAATGAAAGAAAATACACTTATATTAAGTTTTTCACTTCTACTCTTATACAATCAATACAAAAGGTTAAAAAATTTAATTTCAATTTGATTTAAGTCATAGAGCTAGGACTTTCGTAAAAGAAGTTTATATTCAATATAAATTAGGTTACATACACAGTTGGGATAGGAAGAAGAATGCATTTTGAATTCTTTGTCTTATTCTCACATACTTTATACATTTTTTAAGTGTAATCATTTTTAATATAGTTAAAAAGATTAGAACGTAAAACTTTTTTTAAAATAATTTATATAATATAATAATCTCTATCTATTTAAGAGTATTATGTAAACAATATTGATTTTAATTGGAAGAGGGTGAATTGATGACGAGGAAATCTAAGAAACAGTATATTTTAGAATCTGCAGCTAATATAGTAAATAGACAAGGTACTGACTATTTAACATTAGATGCAGTAGCAAAAGAAGCAAGTATAAGCAAGGGTGGTTTGCTTTATCATGTTAAAAATAGAGAAGGTCTAATAAAAGAACTTGTCAATTATGCTAATGAATTATATCGAGAAAATGTAAATAGTCATATTGATAATACACATTGTAAACAAGGACAATGGTTAAATGCGTTTATTGAAGCAACGAAAGAGCATCGTGTTGAAAATGCGCCTATTACTTCTGCAATGCTTGCTGCACAAGGTTCAAATAAAGCGCTACTCTTACCATTAAAATCTTTATATGAAGATTGGCAATCTCAAATTGTTAATGACGGTCTAGATGAAATAGATGCAACAATCATTAGGTTAGCTGTTGACGGTTTATGGTTATCAGAAGTTTTTGGAATAAGTGCAATTGATGAATCAATGCGTGAAAGAGTAATAAATCGGTTAAAAGAAAACGTAGAAGTAGGTATTAATAAAGAAAAAAATTAATTTTCAGGTTTTAAGCTGTTAGGTGAGATTGAAACTTTTCAGCTTATTTTTTTATGCTACGGTTGAAACTTTACCGACCAGTTGGTATAGTTTGTAACGTATTTAAAGTATAAAGGAGTGCTTATCTTGAAAAAAGTGTTATTAACTGCAGCAATTACAGGCGCTGGAGATACAATTGACAAAAATGAAAATGTTCCAGTAACACCACAAGAACTTGCTGATTCAGCAATTAAGTGTGCAAAAGCTGGAGCAACAGTAGCACATATTCATGTTAGAGACCCTAAAACAGGCGGGGTGAGTCATGATTCAGAACTGTATAGTGAAACTGTAAGACTCATTAGAGAGGCAGACGAAGATATTATTATTAATGTAACAGCTGGTGGCGGTGGCGACTTTATTCCAAGTCAAGAACACCCAGAAACAGGTGGTAAAGGAACCTGGATTCAAACGCCTAAAGAGCGTCATAGACCAGTAGGTGACACATTACCAGAAATGTGTACGCTTGATTGTGGCAGCGTTAATATGGGAGATTCGATATATATTAGTCCTGCTTCATGGCTGAGAGAACAAGCGCAAATGATTAAAGATGCAGGTGTACAACCAGAACTTGAATGTTTTGATACAGGTCATGTCAGTTTTGCAAAGCAACTTGTTAAAGAAGGCTTAGTCGAACAACCTATGTTCCAATTTTGTTTAGGTATACCTTGGGGTGCTGAAAATGATGGTCAAACGTTAGACTATCTTATTTCAAGAATCCCTGAAGATGCACAATGGTCTGCATTCGGTATTGGTAGAATGCAATTACCGACAGTTAGAGAAGTTGCTAAACGCGGTGGAAATATTCGTGTTGGTCTTGAAGATAACTTGTATATTTCAAAAGGTGTTAAAGCAACAAACGAAGCATTAGTTGAAGAAGCTAAGAAAATAATGAAAGAATATGATTTAGTCCCATTAACACCTGCAGAAGCAAGAGAGAAACTTAATCTTAAAAATAATCAAGGAGGTAAATAATGAAGTTCGCAGTAGTTGGAACAGGCGTAATTGGTAGTGGCTGGATAACAAGAATACTCGCTCATGGGCATGAAGTCGTTGCTACAGATCCTAGCGAAGGTGCCTATGAAAGAATGCTAACACAAGTTAAACAAAACTGGCCTTATGCTAAAAAAATGGGGTTAGCTAAGAATGCATCACTAGATAATTTAAGCTTTACTACAGATTTGAAAGCAGCAGTTAAAGATGCAGACCTTATTCAAGAAAATGTTCCGGAAGTAGAATCTATTAAAGATTCTGTTTTAAAAGAAATTGATTTTTATGCGAAACCGTCTGCTATTATTGGTTCAAGTACATCTGGTATTATACCAACTGAATTGCAAAAAAATTTAAAGAATCCTGAACGTTTAGTAGTAGCACATCCTTTCCATCCAGTATATATCTTACCTCTTGTTGAGATTGTACCAGGTCAAAGTACTTCAGAAGAAACGATTATTAAAGCTGAGGAAATTTATGAGAATATTGGCATGGATGTCCTCCATGTAAGAAATGAAATTGAAGGACATATTGCAGATCGTCTAATGGAGGCATTATGGAGAGAATCTCTACATATTGTTAATGATGGTATTGCGACAACAGAAGAAGTAGATAAAGCATTTACGCATGCAGCTGGTTTACGTTATGCACAATATGGACCATTCATGACATTTCATCTTGCAGGTGGCGAAGGTGGTATGAGACACATGCTTAAACAATTTGGTCCTGCATTGAAAAAACCATGGACTAAGTTAATTGCGCCAGAATTGACAGAGGATCTTTACGAAAAAGTAGTGAGCGGTAGTGAAGCGACATCACAAGGATATACAATGTCAGAACTTGATCAAAAACGTAATGAATTCTTGATTAAAGTAAAACAACTCGCAGAAGAATATTGGCCAGAAGATACAGATTCAATGAAAAAATCTAAAAAACATCAAGTGGTAAATTAATATGTCAGAACATTATATTTACCAAACAAATGTAAAAAAAGAATGGGTTGATTATAACGGACATATGAATGATGCTGAATACAACCGTGTTTTTAGTGATGCAACAGATGCATGGTTAGCATTAATTGGTCTTAATCAAGAAACAATTCAAAGATTGCAGTATACAATTTTCACATTAGAAAATCATATAACATTTTTAAAAGAAATGAAAGAAGACGAAAATATTCAGGTAAAAGTACATCTTTATGATTACGATAGTAAACGTGTACACGTTTATATGGAAATGTTTAATAAGGATGATATATGTAGCGCCATATATGAAGTTATGTTGATGGGAATAGATATAAATACAAATAGATCAGCACCTTTTCCTGAACAAATATTAGAATCTATAGAGTTATATTTTAATACAATCCCTATTAATGAAAGACCTAAACAATTAGGACATCGAATAGGAATTAATAGAAGAAAATAGAGGCTAATTTAGTAGTTAATAATTGAATGATTGAAATATTGAGGACTTAATGTGCCTTGTTTTTACTTAGTAAACTTTGTATAACATACACTTTAAGTCCTCAGTTTGTAATAAATATAAAAAAAGAGAGGACTGGATATATGTTAAGTATTAGAAACTTATCAAAAGTCTATGCAGGTGGGAAAAAAGCAGTAGATAATATGAACATTGATATTGAATCAGGAGATTTTGTTGCTTTCATAGGAACAAGTGGGAGTGGTAAAACAACCGCATTAAGAATGATTAATAGAATGATCGAATCATCAGATGGTGAGATTACAATTAATGGTAAGAATATTAAAGATATCAATGCAGTAGAATTAAGAAGAAATATTGGTTATGTGATTCAACAAATTGGTCTAATGCCTCATATGACAGTTAAAGAAAATATTGTACTTGTACCTAAACTATTAAAATGGTCGCAAGAGAAAAAAGACAGAAAAGCAAAAGAGTTGATTAAACTTGCAGATTTGCCTGAAGAATATTTAGATAGATATCCTTCACAATTATCTGGTGGACAACAACAACGTATTGGTGTAGTACGTGCCTTGGCAGCTGAGCAAGATATTATTTTAATGGATGAGCCATTTGGTGCATTAGATCCAATTACCAGAGACACATTACAAGATTTAGTGAAAAAATTACAAAAACAACTAGGAAAAACATTCATTTTTGTTACACATGATATGGATGAAGCAATTAAATTAGCAGATAAAATTTGTATTATGTCTGAAGGTAAAGTAATTCAATATGATACACCAGATAATATTTTACGTCATCCAGCTAACGATTTTGTTAAAGATTTTATTGGTCAGAATCGTTTGATTCAAGATAGACCAAATGTACGAACAGTAAAAGATGCAATGATTACACCAGTCACTGTACATATTGATGAGTCATTAAATGATGCAGTTAATATTATGAGAAACCGACGAGTAGACACAGTTTTTGTAATTGATAATAAACATCATTTACTTGGATATTTAGATATTGAAGATATTAATCAAGGACTACGTCAAATGAAAGAACTTATTGATACAATGCAGCGAGATATTTATCGCGTTAAAGTTGATAGTAAATTACAAGATACTGTACGTACAATTTTAAAACGTAATGTAAGAAATGTACCCATTGTTGATACAGATGGTAAAACTCTAATCGGATTAGTAACTCGATCTAACTTAGTAGATATCGTATACGATACACTTTGGGGTGAAATTGAAGAAGAAACAATAAATGAAGATGAAGGCATTGTCGAGCCTAAAGAAATAGGGGCGGATAAAGTATGAGTTATTTAATAGACAATGGTGGCATATTAGTTAATAAAACTTTTGAGCATCTGTATATATCAGTAGTAGCGTTATTACTTGCTATGATTGTTGCTATTCCTTTGGGGATTCTACTATCAAAAAGAGAAAAGTTATCGAAGATTTCTTTAACTGTAGCTGGAATCTTACAAACAATTCCAACTTTAGCAATTTTAGCTTTAATGATTCCACTTTTTGGTGTGGGTAAAACAACAGCAATTATTGCATTATTTATTTACGTATTATTACCAATTTTAAATAATACAATTGTAGGTGTCCAAAATATTGATAGCAATGTAAAAGAAGCAGGACGTAGTATGGGTATGACAAATTTTCAATTGATGAAAGATGTCGAATTACCATTAGCTTTACCAATGATTTTAAGTGGTATCCGTTTATCTTCAGTATATGTAATTAGCTGGGCAGCTTTAGCAAGTTATGTTGGTGCTGGAGGACTAGGTGACTTGATTTTCAATGGTTTAGCTTTATATGAGCCAATGATGATTATCGTAGGTACTATTTTAGTAACTGTACTTGCACTAATTGTAGATTTAATTTTAGCTCAAATTGAAAAGTGGATAGTTCCGAAAGGACTTAAAGTTTCCAGATAAACAATAAAGGAGGACATTATGAAATATTATAAAAAATATATTGCAGTTTTTGTACTATGTCTAACTGTGTTGTCTGGATGTAGTTTACCAGGTTTAAAAAATAGTAATTCAGATGACGATGTTAGAATTACATCTTTAGGCACAAGTGAATCTCAAATCATTTCACATATGTTAAGAATTTTAATTGAACATGATACAAATAATAAAATACAACCTACTTTAATTAATAACTTAGGATCAAGTGTTATTCAGCATAATGCTATTACAAGTGATCAAGCAAATATGTCTGGTACACGTTATACAGGTACTGATTTAACAGGGGCATTAGGGGAAGATCCAATTAAAGACCCTAACAAAGCAATGAAGGCAACACAAAAAGGCTTTAAAGATAAATATCATCAAACATTCTTTAATTCATATGGTTTTGCAAATACTTACGCTTTGATGGTAACGAAAGAAACAGCAAAAAAATATCATTTAGAAACAGTCTCTGATTTGAAAAAACATGCAAATAAATTAAGGGTAGGTATGGATAGTTCTTGGGAAAGTCGTAAAGGTGATGGCTATTCAGGATTTAAAAAAGAATATGGTATCGATTTTAAAACAGTAAGACCTATGCAAATTGGCTTGGTTTATGATGCATTACATTCTGGTAATTTAGATGTAGCAGTAGGTTATTCTACTGATGGTCGTATAGCGGCATATGATTTGAAAGTACTTAAAGATGATAAACATTTCTTTCCACCATATGATGCAAGTCCTTTAGCGACTGATCAATTATTAAAAGAAAAACCAGAATTAAAACCAATTATAAAAAAATTGGAAAGTAAAATTTCAACTGAACAAATGCAAGAACTAAACTATCAAGCAGATGGAAAAGGTAAAGAACCAGCAACAGTAGCAGAAGATTTCTTAAAAAAACATAATTACTTTGACGATGAAAATGACTCTAAACAGAAAGGTGTTCAAAACTAATGGAAGGTAATTTATTCGAACAACTAATACATTATTATCAAACAAATTTTGGTTATCTATGGGAGTTATTTATTAATCACTTCTTAATGTCAATATATGGAGTATTATTTGCTGCTATTATCGGTATACCTCTTGGAATACTTATTGCAAGGTTTGGTAAGTTGTCTGGAATTATTATTACATTAGCTAACATTATTCAAACAGTGCCTGTAATTGCTATGTTAGCAATTTTAATGTTAATAATAGGACTAGGTATTAATACTGTTATTTTCACTGTTTTCTTATATGCACTTCTTCCTATTATAAAAAATACGTATACTGGTATTAATGAAGTGGATATCAATATTAAAGATGCTGGAAAAGGAATGGGAATGACACGTAATCAAGTCTTACGTATGATTGAGTTACCACTTTCTTTATCAGTAATTATTGGAGGCATACGTATTGCACTAGTAGTTGCAATAGGTGTTGTTGCTGTTGGTTCGTTCATTGGAGCTCCTTCACTTGGTGATGTCGTTATTCGTGGTACGAATGCTACTGATGGCACACTATTTATCTTGGCTGGTGCATTACCCATTGTTGTGATAGTAATCCTTATAGATATTATTTTACGTCTAGCAGAGAAAAAATTAGATCCAGCTACACAAACGAATAATTAATAAAGTATTTAAGGAGTAGATAATATGGCTTTAATCCAGATGAATTATTTATCAAAAACGCTTGGAATGCATCAATCTTTAAATGTTATTTTACCTGAAGATGACAGTTATTTTGATTCAGCGAACGAAACAAAAAAACTTAAAACAATGATGTTATTTCATGGACTATCTAGCGACACTCATTCGTATATGAGATATACAAGTATAGAACGCTATGCTAATGAATATCAATTAGCGATTATAATGCCTAATGCAGATCACAGTTTTTATACGAATATGGCTTTTGGACACAGTTATTATGATTACATTTTAGAAGTTTACAATTATGTACACCAGATTTTACCGTTGTCTAAAAAAAGAGAAGATAATTTTATTGCAGGGCATTCAATGGGAGGATATGGAACAATTAAATTTGCATTAACACAAAGTCAGTTGTTTTCTAAAGCTGCTCCTTTATCTGCTGCATTCGACGTTTCTATGCTTAAAAAATACAAATGGTATGATTTTTCACCAGAGTCTATAGTTGGAACGGATAAGGAGATAGTTGGTAGTAATTTTGATCCTTATCATCTCGTTGATAAAGCTATAGAGAAAAATATTGATTTGCCAGAGTTATTAATTATGTGTGGTACAGAAGATGAACTTTATAAAGGTAACTTAGATTTTATTAACTATTTAGATAAAAAAAATGTACAGTATGACTTTATAAAGAGCTCAGGAAAACATGATTATGCATTTTGGGATAAAGCTATTGAAAAAGTAATTAAAATATTTACAAATAATATATAAAATAATAAGACCATTAGTCTAACAATTTTGACTAGTGGTCTTATTATTTTATTCTTATATAGAAAGATTTAATATTGATTATTCATTTACAAGTTAATTTAAAAATCAATATATATATTATTTAGGGCAATGACAACAATTGAGTTTTATCAAAAAAATACCAATTCTTTCAAATAATTCACAAAAAAGTATAGTTTAATTTTACATTATTTCATATTAACGTTTATTTAACTTCATTTCTAATTGATGAATGAGATGAGTAATCAGTTCATTATTAGGAGTTGCGATACCTAATGATTTACCATAGTTCACAATTTGACCATTTAAGTAATCTATTTCAGTTAAACGACCATGATTATAATCTTGATGCATTGAAGGATAGTGTAAACCTTGTGCATGATCAGGATAAGCTGCTTCAATTTTCGAGATTAAGTCGTTAATATGAATATCTACATTTTTAGCATGTGCTACGTCGACAATTTCTTCAATGATTGGGCGTATCATTGCTCTAGAATGATCATAAGCGCCCAATTCACCGATTGTTTTATCTAATATCGTGCACAGTGGATTTAAAACACTGTTAAGCGTGGCTTTAGACCATATTGCTTTAAATACATCATTACTGATAGTGGCATTTAAATGAGCTTGATTTAAGATATCTGCAATTTCTTGAGTACGTGGGTCTTTTTTACCATCAGCACGTTGAAAGTCAATTGAACCTTCACCTTCTAATAGCAATTGACCTGGACCACGTAATCCAGCTGTCCACATTGTTACGACTAAGAAAATTTGTGATTTTGGAACGAATTGTGATAGACGTTCGTCATGGCCTAAACCATTCATCATACATAAGATGGCAGTATCCTCGCTAATTGCTCCCTGCTCTTTTAAAATTTGCATCATTTGTTCAGATTGCATTGATTTTGTTAAAAGTACGATAATATCATAGGTTTGATTGACCTCTTCAGGGAATGTGGCATGCATTTCAACAGTATAAGTATCATGTTCAGTTTGAACTTCTACTCCTTTTTCATTTATTCGATGAACATGATCTTTCCAGTAATCTATTAATGTAACATCTTGTCCACTTTGTTTTAGGTAAGTACCAATACGACTTCCCATTGCACCCGCCCCAGCAATTGCAATTTTATTAGCCATACTTAACACTCCTTATTTTTCTTGTATTCTATCTATTTCCACTAAAATATGTTAAAAATATAGTCTAAATTACATAGATTTAAGCTACTAATCATTTTCTGATGATTTGTCTTGTGCTTGTTGATCCTCAGAAGACGATGATTCTTCTTGCACATTATCATCATTATGATTAGATTCCGTACCTTCTTTATCTTCCGATGATTGATTTTTGGTGTTTGTTTCTTCTTGATTTTCATTAGTAATTTGATTATTGTCTTCTTGATTTTGACCATACTTTTGTTCTTTAGCTTTATTAAATTGTTTCATTTCTTCATCAGTTGCATTAGTATAACTATCTATGACTTCTCCACGATATTTATTAACCTTAATTGTTTGTGTTAATGCAGGCCCAGCAACTGTTCCGTTTTTAAAATTAACAAAATAAGCTTCATTATTTGTTGCATTTTTATCAATATAAAATCCACTTTGTTCTCGTCCAGAATTTAAATATTTTTTAGCATAAATTTTAGCTACATTTTAATCATCGACTACCATCAATATATAAAACCTGAGACATTTAATAATGTCTCAGGTTTTGTCCTATTTAATTTTAGATTGTTGGTTTGTGTTATTTTTAATATAGTTCTTTTTACGTTGATGATCAGGTTGTAAGGTTAAACCTAAGAATTTTCTTTCTTGATTTGCATCTTTGAAAAATGAAATCATCATTAAAATAACAACAAAACTAAATGGCAATGCTGAAATAATAGCAGCTGATTGCAGAGCATCTAGACCTGTCGATCCACCAGATAGTAAAAGTATGTAGGCAATCGCTGATAACATGACTCCCCAAACAATCTTAACAAAACCGGATGGATTTAAACGTCCAAATGATGTTTGCATACCTAATACAAATGTAGCTGAGTCTGCGGATGTAATAAAGAACGAGCCTACTAAGATAATAGCGATAAACGATAAAATTGTACCCATAGGCATCTCATTGAAAATACCAAATAATTGTGTTTCAGGTGGCATACTAAAGATATGTTTAGATTGCTTACCAATTTCAATACCAGTAATACCAAAGGCTGTAAACCATAGCATACTAATAATTGTAGGAACGCCTAATACTGCTATAACGAATTCACGAATCGAACGACCTTTTGAAATACGTGCAATGAAGATACCTACAAATGGTGACCAACTCATCCACCAGCCCCAATAATAAATCGTCCATGACTGTAACCATTCATGTTTTTGTGAGTTAAGTGGAGCAACATCAAAGCTATTAAAAATAAGTGTATTCAAATATTCACCAATTGAGGATGTAAACATATTCATAATTAAAATTGTAGGACCTACAATTAGAATAATAATAAGTAACATCGCAGCTAAAAGCATATTTAAATTACTTAAATACTGAATACCTTTGCTTAAGCCACTCCAAGCACTAATTAAGAATAAAACTGTAACAATAAGAATAATAATGCCTTGAATAAGCTTATTGTTTGGCACTCCAAATAAATAATTTAAACCACCGTTAATTTGCATGGCGCCAACACCAAGTGACACTGCTACCCCAATAATAGTAGCAAAAACAGCTAGAACATCTATAACAGTACCTAATGGACCTTCTACTTTATTTCCGAAAATAGGACGTAATGTACGAGAAATGAGTCCTAAGTCATTTTTTCTAAACTGTGTATATGCAAGAGCCAAAGCAACAATACCGTAAACTGCCCAAGGATGTAGTCCATAATGTAAGAAACTTGAACGCATGGCTTCAGCTAGAGCAGCTTCTGTTTCTTTACTCGCTGTTGGCGGCGATAGATAATGTGAAATGGGCTCAGAAGATCCATAGAATACAAGTCCAATACCCATACCTGCACTAAATAGCATTGTTAGCCATGAAATGGTATTAAATTCTGGTTTATCATCAGGTTTTCCTAATTTTAGCTTTCCAATTGGATGAAAAATAAGAGTGATACAAAATATCAGAATAATACTAATAAGTAGCATATAGTACCAACCAAACGTTTCTGTAATAAAACTTCCGATTGCTCCTGAAATTGAACCAAATTGATTAGGGAAGATGGCTCCAATAATTACCAGTAACCCTACAGTAACTGAAGCAAAAATAAACACATTTGAAAACTGTTTAGATTTGTTTTCCATGTATTTAACTCCTTTCAAATTTAATAAAGTAGATGTATAAAAGCTTAACATATATAGTTAAAAGAATAATGAATAAGTTTAAAATTTTACAAACATGTAATAAGTTTATACCTTTGAATTGTGTAATATGTTGCTTTGGTTATAATTTCTTTCATGTTTTAAAAATATAAGAGATTCTAATTATATTTGGATATCAAATTAATGAACTCTTGAAATTAAAAATATTTGAAGAACGAGAAGTGAAGCAGAATAACTATTTAAATTAATAGATAGTAATCGTAAGTATCTATCAGAATTTCTACCTTTTGCTGAATAAATAAAGAAGGTTGAATATAGTAAAAATTTTATCTATTCACTATTGCAACAGTTTACACGCGAATAAGAAATGAGGAGTTGTATTTAAAAACCGCACTGATGCGGAGATGGATTTCCATACCCTCTTTAGTAGCGGTTTTTTTAAATAAAAAAGCTCTGGAAGTATAGTAATGAATATCTGTACATATAATAAAGCAACTGTATAAATTAGTCGGTAATAATCGTAGAATCTCTTTAATCCAACAACTATAAATTTTATATTATTTAGGTGTAATTCTAGTTGTTAGATTGAAGAGATTTAATATCAAGGGAGTATTAAAGTTAATTGAAATATAAATTTATAGTAGTTATCTTTCCTCTAGTAATTTTTTTACATGTGTATATTCATGTATAATATCTGTTTTAAAATTATGTTTATACATTTCATTTAAAACCATTTCTAAATCTGTCTTACCTCTCCAACGGCTGATTATCTGGTTATTATCATTAAAAGCTGCTATAATTTTTTGAAATTGAGTTTCATCAAAGTAGCTGAAAAATGGCATTATAAAATGATTGAAATTAGAATTAGCAGTGTCAAAACTAACACTCTCTCTAAATATTTCAATAATTTGGTTCAAGTAATCTTGGGTCAAACCTTCTTTTTCATAAACTTCGAATAAAATTTTACTAAAATCTTTACTAATATGATTAAAATTCCAGTTTTTAATATTATTATTTATAAAATTTAACTGATCATTTAAGTCGTTTCTTAAAAAATAGGATAAAAACTGGTAATTACCTTCTTTGTCATTATCAATATTAACTTTTAGAAATATTTGAGTTGAATCATTAAAATGCTTATATAAATTATGTCTTGATATAAAATTAATTAAAAGATTAAACCTTTCAGATTGAAGTTCACTTGGTAAAAATTTCTGAAAATGTTCATCTTCTAGTATAAGATTTATTTTGTTTTTATATTTGTTATAAAGAATATTTAAAGTTCTAAAGTTAATATCTCTGTTTTGATTACAATCTTTATTGTCAAGATAAAAAGTAATCTTCCAAAGAGACTTGAAAGTCTTTGTTATTAAAATGTCATCATTATCAAAGTGCTTTAAATATTTGTTGTCTAAATATTTTTCTAATTGCTTATCATTGATTAAATACGACTTATTAAGAGATAAGTCTTCTAATAAATCATCAAATATTTTATTAATGAAAATTGGAGGTTTTATTAATAAGTCTTTTAGCATATTTTTCATATAAGAAATCACTTCTTCACGTGTAGGGGAATACAGTTCACCTTTATTTTCATTAATAACTGGATGAGCTGACAAATGTCTCAATTCTCTTAGATGATTAATATTTGTTTCTGTAGCTTTGTCAATTAGATTTGTTTTAGCTACATGATCAACTAATTTCTTTTCCCAAATAGGGTTAGTAGCATTGTCCTCCTGTACTTTATCTATTTCATTTAAGATGTCTATTGCTTTCTGATTATTATATAGTGCTTTCATATAATTTAATTTAAATATAATGTCACAAATAACTACTGAATATAACATTACTATTGCAGAACGATAACTTTCAGTTTGATAAGAAATTAATATTTCTTTAAAATATTCTTTAGTTTTTTCATTGTCAATGTTTTCATATAAATTTTCAATACTATCCATAAGTCTCTCTCCCATTATTTAAATTGAAAAAATCAATACATTAAAGCATTTATCAAAATAATTACTATATTTAATAAATGCTTAGTAAGTATGAAAAATGAACTTATAACTCAAATAAATAAAAATAAACATTTTTATAGGAAGTTCTTCCTTTACTATCTATTTTAAGAAATTTAAGACATTAAATTTAAAATATATGACCATTGGTTTACATGATGTGGTAATAGTAAGCCGCCTTCGCGATGATCAAAATATTGACTGTTATGATCTTCAGCGAGGTAAAAATGATACCTACCATTATTATCTAAATTTTTACTTTTTAGTACATCTAGCATTTCTTCATGGTCAAAAATAAAATAATGTGAATTATTATGAGTATCAAACACTACAAATATGAAGGCATCATACATATTAATTTCATCATTAGAAACGACAAACCATCCTGAATATTTATATTCATCAATGAAATTGTATTGTTTAGAATAATCTTTACTTTGCTTTAGCATAACTTTTTTACTATTATCAGGGTTATTTTTATTATTTAAGAATAAACCTGATCCTTCGCCGTTTTTAGGTATAGCTTTCTTTACTTCATAAGTATCATCTAGCAATTTAGATTCAATTACACTTTTAACCTGCTGAACCAATTGATTTTTATTTAGTTTAGGCATGTTAGCTTCCTCTTTTTCATTTGACTTAAAGATGTCATCTTCTAATTGAGAGACTCTTTGTTCTAATTCGTTTATTTTTCCAAGTAATGCATAATATTTTTGGTCCTTCATTGCAAAACCCTCCTTTAATTTATCTATTATTTTATCAAATATTTTTAGATAAAACAATAGATAAAAATAGATATTTTAGATAAAAATTTATAGAGTTAATTTTTTGGATGTTATATTCAAATAGAGTTTTCGTGTTTAGTCATTATTTTAATTAACTTATCTTCTAAAGAATATGGTATTCAATATTAATTATTACTAAATTTTGATATATTTAAAGAAAGATTAAGTTTAGGGTGGATGAATGAATGGCTTATCAGAGTGAATATGCATTAGAAAATGAGGTGCTTCAACAACTTGAAGATTTAGGATATGAACGAGTAAACATACATAACGTTGAACAATTACATGATAATTTTCGTACTATAATTAATGAACGTCATAAGGACAAATTAAATGGAAAACCCTTAACAGATCGTGAATTTGAACGTTTAATGACGGGAATTAACGGTAAATCTGTATTTGATAGTGCAATGCAATTACGCGATCGCTATGTACTAAAGAGAGATGATGATACAGATCTTTATATAGATTTCATGAACTTAAAACAATGGTGTCAGAATAAATTCCAAGTAACTAATCAAATCAGTGTGAAAGATAAATATAAAAGTCGTTATGATGTAACGATTTTGATTAATGGTCTACCATTAGTACAAATAGAATTGAAACGTAGTGGGGTAGCGATTACGGAAGCATTTAATCAAATTGAGCGTTATCGTCGTCAAAACTATACGGGTTTATTCCGATACATACAATTATTTGTCGTTAGTAACAAAATGGAAACACGCTACTATGCGAATAGTGATCGTGAAATCTTTAAGGGACAAATGTTTTATTGGAGTAATGAACAAAATGAGCGTATTAATTATCTTAAAGACTTTATTGAAGATTTCTTAGAACCATGTCATATTGCTAAGATGATTAGTCGTTATATGATCGTCAATGAAACAGATAAAATTCTAATGGCATTACGTCCTTATCAAGTCTATGCGGTTGAGGCCATTTTAAATCGTGCGTTAGAAACAAATAACAATGGTTACATTTGGCATACCACAGGTAGTGGTAAAACACTGACCTCTTTTAAAGCGAGTCAATTATTATCGCAAGAAGAAAATATTAAAAAAGTGATTTTCTTGGTCGACCGTAAGGACTTAGATAATCAAACGTTAGCTGAATTTAATAAATTCCAAGAAGACTCGGTTGATTTTACGGATAATACGCGTAAATTATTGAGACAGTTAGCCGATCCAACTTTACCTTTAATTGTGACAACGATTCAAAAAATGGCGAATGCAGTAAAGTCCAATCACTCAGTAATGGAATCATATAAACAAGATAAAGTGATTTTTATTATTGATGAATGTCATCGTACGCAATTTGGAGATATGCATCGTTTAATTAAGCAACATTTTGAAAATGCACAATACTTTGGATTCACGGGTACACCACGTTTTGAAGAAAACAAGAGTCAAGATGGCCGAGCTACAGCGGACATTTTTGATACATGTTTACATCACTATCTCATTAAAGATGCTATTAGAGACCATAATGTACTTGGATTTTCTGTTGAATATAATCAAACGTTTAATTCACATGAAGATTTGGATGAAGAGTATATATCAAAAATTAATACGTCGGAAATTTGGATGGCAGATGAACGTATTGAAGCTGTTTGCCGACATTTAATTTCAAATTATCACAAGAAAACAGATAACGGAAATTATACGTCAATGTTTGCCGTTCAAAGTATTCCAATGGCGATTAAATATTATGACACATTCCAAAGACTAAAAAACGAAGGTGGTCATGGTTTAAATGTTGCAACTATTTTTACGTATCAGGCTAATGAAGATGCACAAGAGGATGACAATCATGTTCATTCAAGAGAAGTGCTCGATCGCATTATGAATGATTATAATCAAACATTTAAAACGAACTATAATACGGATAATTTCGAGGGCTACTTTTCTGACGTATCTAAGCGTATGAAAGAAGTGGTTCGTGATGACAAGATTGATATTCTTATTGTAGTTAATATGTTTTTGACTGGTTTTGATAGTAAGAAACTGAATACCCTTTACGTTGATAAAAACTTGAGACATCATGATTTAATTCAAGCCTATTCAAGAACGAATCGCGTTGAAAAAGAACGTAAACCTTACGGTAATATTGTATGTTATCGTGATTTAAAAAAACAAACGGATGAAGCCATTGAAATTTTCTCACAAACAGATAATACAGATACAGTATTAAGTCTGTCTTACGAAGAATATTTAGATAATTTCAGAGATATCTTGCAAAACGTTTTTCAACTAGCGCCAACGCCTTTAGATGTCGATAAATTAGAGGCTGAGGATTTAAAAAAAGAATTTGTCATTTCGTTCCGTGATTTATCGAATACTTTAATCAAATTAAAAACCTTTGATGAATTTCAATTTACAGAAAATGAACTTGGCATTGCAGAACAAACGTATGAAGATTATAAAGGAAAATACTTAAATATTTATGAAGAAGTCATGCGTGGTAAAAAAGTGAATGGTGAAGAGGCTGTTTCCGTTTTAGATGATATTGATTTCCAAGTTGAATTAATGCGTAATGATTTAATTAATGTGAAGTATATTATGGATCTCATTGGTCAAATTAATCTATCTGATACAAAAGCACGTGATGAAAAACGTCATCAAATTCATAAGTTATTAGATAAAGCTGATGATCAACAATTACGTTTGAAGGCTGATTTGATTCGTAGCTTCTTAGATAAAGTTGTGCCGTCACTAAAAGAAGATTCCGATATTAATGAAGCCTATTATGAATTTGAAGACAAAGAAAAAACAAAAGAAATTGATGCATTTGCAGAACAAAAAGCCTTTTCTGCTATGTTACTTAACGAAGCTGTTAATGAGTATGAATATAGTGGTAATATTGATCGTAAATCTATCGGTCAAAATATTTCAGAGCCTTTTATGAAACGTAAGCGAAAAACAGATCAAATTATACAATTTATTGAAGATACAGTAGAAAAGTATGGTATGGTCGAATAAATTTTATGAAAATCCTTGTATTTTTTCTTTACTACAAGGATTTTTCGTTATATACTCAATTTGTAGTAATAAAAAAATACAAAAAAGAAGGTGGGTCAAATATCTCAATTATTTACGTTTCATAATGGTTCTTTAATCAATCGACTTGAGACCGTAGAAGCTTCTCAAGGCATAACATTACCTATCTACGATCAACGTATGATGGAGTTCGATAGTGGAGAGTTTCAACCGACAACATATCAACCTAAGCAGGTAACATTAAGCACAACACATCAAGCCAAGATAGTTCATACAGGTGATATCGTGATTAATATGATGACAAGTGAGTGTGTCATTGTGAGTCAACAACATCATGAAAGTATTCTTCCTTATAATTATACGCATATTGAAATTGACACAGCACACATCGATGCTAATTATTTTGTCTATTGGATGAATGCTTCATCTCAAGCGAAGAGTCAGTTAAATCAATTTAAGCAAGGAGGTTCATTAGTTAAAAAATTAACATTAAATCAACTTAAACAACTTAAGATGACGCTACCTCCATTAGAACAACAACAGCGTATAGGAAAACTTGATGAACGACGTAGACACTTAAAGTATTTACAAGCGAAACGAACTTACTTGATGGACCAATTTTTATCAGAATATTTATTTAAGGAGGGCATTTAGATGTCAACAACGGAAAAACAAAGACAACAGCAAGCCGAATTACAAAAGAAATTATGGAGTATTGCGAATGATTTACGTGGAAACATGGATGCAAGCGAGTTTAGAAATTATATTTTAGGACTTATCTTTTATCGATTCTTATCAGAAAAAACAGAAGAAGAAGTAGCTGAGTTATTAAAAGAAGACAATATTTCATATGCAGAAGCCTGGAAAGATGAAGAATATCGTGAAGCGTTACAACAAGAATTAATTAATTTAATTGGTTTTGTGATTGAACCTCAAGATTTATTTAGTCACTTAATTCAGAAAATTGAAACTCAAACATTTGAAATTGAAGATTTGCATAAAGCGATTAATAAAATCGAAGAATCAACACGTGGTGAAGATAGTGAAGAAGATTTTGATCACTTATTCGCAGATATGGATTTAAACTCGACACGTTTAGGTAATACGAATGCTGCTCGTACGAAACTTATTTCTAAAGTCATGGTTAATTTAGCTACACTTCCGTTTGTGCATAGTGATATTGAAATCGATATGTTAGGAGATGCTTACGAATATCTAATTGGACAATTTGCGGCTAACGCAGGTAAAAAAGCGGGAGAATTCTATACGCCACAACAAGTGTCTAAAATTTTAGCTAAGATTGTCACAACGAATAAACCGAACTTAAAAAATGTTTATGACCCAACATGTGGTTCTGGTTCATTATTGTTACGTGTTGGACGTGAAGCCGATGTTCGCTTCTATTACGGTCAAGAATATAACAATACTACATTCAACTTAGCACGAATGAATATGTTACTTCATGATGTGAACTATACACGTTTTAAAATTGATAATGATGATACCTTAGAAAATCCTGCTTTTAGAGGAGAAAAATTTGATGCAGTAGTAGCTAATCCTCCTTATAGTGCGAAATGGAGTGCCGATCCTTCGTTCTTAGATGATGAACGCTTTAGTGGCTATGGTAAATTGGCGCCTAAATCAAAAGCCGACTTCGCCTTTATTCAACACATGATTCATTATTTAGATGATAATGGCACAATGGCTGTCGTTTTACCTCATGGTGTATTATTCCGTGGTGCAGCTGAAGGAACGATTCGTAAATATTTAATTGAAGAAAAAAATTATCTAGATGCGGTCATTGGATTACCAGCAAACCTTTTCTTTGGAACAAGTATTCCAACTAGTATATTAGTATTCAAAAAATGTCGTGAGGATAGTGATAATGTATTATTCATTGATGCTTCTCAATCATTTGAAAAAGGTAAAAACCAAAATCATTTGACTGATAAAGACGTTAATAAAATTGTAGAAACCTATCGTAATCGAGAAACCATTGATAAATTTAGCTATGTAGCATCGTTAGATGAAATCAAAGACAATGACTATAACTTAAATATACCAAGATATGTCGATACATTTGAAGAAGAAGAACCGATTGACTTAGATGTAGTCCAACAACAACTCACAGACATTGATAAAGAAATTGCAGATGTTGAATTAGAGATTAACAACTACCTCAAAGAATTAGGAGTGTTGAAACATGACTAATGAAGTAAAAAATGAGCCCGAGTTAAGGTTTCCTGAATTTGAAGATGCTTGGAAAATCAAAAAATTAATTGATTTAGGAGAGTATAATAAAAGTTATTCATTTTCAAGAGCAATAGAAGGAGAAGGCTATATTCATCATATTCATTATGGAGATATTCATTCCAAATTACCTTCAAAAATTGATAAAATAAATTTACTCCCAACCATTACCGAAAATAGAGACTTCAATTTTCTACAAAAAGGTGATATTGTCTTTGCTGATGCATCTGAAGATTACAAAGATTTAGGTAAAGCTGTATTGTTTGATATCAATGGTGAAAATGTTATTGCAGGATTACACACTCATGCTTTTAGAGTGAATAATCAAGTTGTATCAGAATTTTTAATTAATTACACAAAAACTTTAGCATACTACAAATTCATAAAAAAACAAGGGACAGGAATTTCAGTTTTAGGAATTTCTAAGAAAAATTTATCGAATTTTAATCTAGGATTACCTGAATATAATGAACAAAAAAAAATAGGTGATTTCTTTAGCAAACTCGACCGCCAAATTGAGCTAGAAGAAGAAAAACTTGAACTTTTAGAGCAACAAAAGAAAGGCTATATGCAACAAATTTTTTCACAAGAACTTCGTTTTAAAGATGATAAGGGAAATAATTATCCTGAGTGGGAAGAAAAATTAATATCGGATATTGGCAAAGTCGTTACGGGCAATACTCCTAGTAAAAAAGAGAATGAGTATTGGAACTCCAATCAATATGTTTGGGTGACACCAACTGATATTTCTAATAAAAAAAACATTTCAACTTCAGCCTATCATTTAAGCCAAAAAGGATTTGAGAAGGCTAGGAAATTACCTAAAAATACTTTATTAATCACTTGTATAGCAAGTATTGGGAAAAATGCTATTTTAAGAATAGAGGGGGCTTGTAATCAACAGATTAATGCTGTTATACCTAACGACAATTATGATGTTGATTACTTATATTACGCTTTCGAAGAAGTATCTAAGTTAATGAAAAGTATTGCAGGTAAAACAGCTACTCAAATTGTTAATAAAGGAATTTTTGAAAAATTATTACTTAATGTTCCAATATTAGCTGAACAGAAGAAAATTAGTGATTTTTTAAGTAAAATAGATATATTAATTGATATGCAAGATCGAAAAATTGAGGCATTAAAAAAACGTAAGCAAGCCTTTTTACAGAAAATGTTTGTGTAGTGCTGATAACGACCTATTATGTAAAGTAACAAAGGAGAGAAGTATAATGGAAAAAGTTTTTGCTATTGAATACTTTATCAAGAAAAATGAAAATGATAACAAAATAACTAAAGTGAAAATATTAAACTTCAATCATTAGAGACATAAGGGTTGGAAGGAGTAAAAAAGATGGGAATATTTTATGTGTTTCAAGGAGACACTTATTATGATGAGCGAGATGGAGGATTTGTATGGTCTCCGAAATTGAATGAAAATGGACGTAGAAACAATGGATATACAACGATGACTTTCATAAAAAAAGGCGATTTTATTCTTCATAATTTTGAGGGGAAAATGATGGCTATAAGCATTGCACAGACGAACTGTTTCGAAGCTAAAAAAGCCATCATATAAACGTAATAAAGGTACTGCTTGGAATGATGAGGGATATAGAGTGGATACTGATTATTATGAATTAGAAGAGCCGGTTGAAATTACAAAATCTCAACATAAATCTTGGTTAGCTTCAAATCATAAGTCTGATAGTGCTTTTACAATAAAGGGAACAGGAAAACAACAATACATGTGTTCAATTGACACTAACCATGCTATTTATTTATTGAAAGCAGCAATTGAGTCTAATCAAAATACATCTACAATCCAAATCCTAAAAGATACATTGGTAGAGATTGAAGAGGAAAAAGTTGGTGATTATGATTCATCAGAAAAAGAAATGATTGATGATTTAATTGAAAATCAAGAAGAATCCAAACCTACATGGAATGGTCATCAAAAGCCTCAAGAGATGATGACAGTATCTTCTCTACAAAAAGAAAGACCTAAGCGAAACTTTAAAATTGCAGCCGATGCTTTAGCACGTGCTGATTACAAGTGTGAATATAATATAAACGATAGAATCTTTAAAAGAAAATCTGGTAAGGGTTATACAGAGCCACATCATTTAATACCGATTAGTAAATATAAAGATTTTGATTATAAAAATTGTAGTTTAGATACAATGGAGAACATCGTTTCACTTTGTAGTCATTGTCATAATTTACTTCATTATGGTAAATTCGAAGATAAAAAACCTATTCTTGAAAAACTGTATAATGAAAGAAAAACTGCATTAAGCAATGTCGGTTTAGATATTACATTGGAAGGTTTAGAAGCATATTATCAATAAAATAGTGAAAAGAAAAAAAGCTAAAGAGCCTCCTTCACTACTAAGTGAAGGAGGCTCTTATCTTATTAAAAGTAATATATAATTTCATTTAGGTAAGTAATGATTAATGATGTCTTGTAAATCAGTATTTAAAACTGTCGTTATGCGGTCATCATTCATAAAATCTTGAAATATCTTATCAAGAATTTCTTCATCTTCTATTGCTGTAAAATGATGAACTAAACCTTTCACAGTTGAAATATAGTTTTGTGACGCTAAGCACTTAGCAACTGTTTGCCAATATGATTGAATTGAATCTTGGTTCATAGATAATTCTCCTTTATTTTAATGTCCATTTTTGACGGGCTTTAGGGTTGAGTGGATGCATGATTTCGTTCGTTACTGGATTTATAAGCTTTTTTACTTTCTTTTTATGAGGTTTTAACATTTCCATCACTTGTTCAACACGTTTTTCGACACCAGGACGTTTAGCATAAGCACCATATGCTAAGATGATTTTTTCACTTTCAGATACTGCTTTCATAATATGAATATCTGTATGTTTATCATAGGGTTCTTTTATATGCTTAAGATTTTCAGGTGTTTTAATGTTCGAAAATAAATTAACAAGATAAACTGAACCATAATAGTTTTCAGATGATAATTGATTTAGGATTAGGACGGTCGTTAAATCAAGAGATAATATTCCATCTAAATGAGGATACATCGTTATCACTGTACAAGTTGGCAATTTTCTATCCCATGTTTTTTTAAGTAAATAACGATGTTTTTCATCGTCACTGAAGATAGCTTTAGTTTCTATAATACTTGTAATTGAATTCATACTCGTCATTCCTTTTAGTATTCTTCTGGTAAAAGCATCACATAATAAAAAGTGTCTACATCATCTTCTCGAATGACATAGACTTTCTTAGGTAATAGCTTTTGATTTTTTCCATAATTTACAAAGTGATTTTCTAATTTGTAATGGGGTTGTTCTTGTTCATGAATGATGGTTAGTGCTGTTTGGTCTTGACTTAATCTAAAAATATGAAAATAATCTCTCTTATCTTCATAATTTTTATCTCTTAAACGAACCATCTCCCACATCATAATTTGAATTTCTAATGGGATCATGTCATTAATACCGCGTGTGATATAACGATTAATTTCCATTTATTTACCTCCGTCTTGGACTTCTTTCATGATTACGATGACTTCTGTAATAATGGTTACAGTTAGTTGGGCTGCTCTGATCCAGTTATTCATATTTGTTTTCTCCTTTCAATAAGTGACGTTCGTCTATGATTGTCGTTTGTGTATCATTAAGATATAGAAAGTCCATGTCATAGTGATTGAGATATCCGATGCTGATGAGTTGGTTTTGATAATACATAAGAAATGGATAAATACTGAGTTCATGAAGTTCATTGTTATAGTATGTGTAGGTTTCGAGGATACGATTTGATAGAGGAGAATCATTCAAAAAGCGTTCAGGTAAGATGTTATCTGCAGATTCATTGAGGGCCTCACATTCCCAGTTTTCTTGGCTGGTTAGTTGAAATAGATTAGTAATATAAGATTTGAGTTCATTTATTTGAGTTTTCATATATAGCCTCCTATTTATTTGAGTAGATGTAGGTCATAAGCTACATCATTCATATAATATATGCTTGATTTATAATTTGTTACATTTAGTAGAAAAGTGGCGATAGTGACAATAGTGACAGTAAATGACTTGGATTATATTTCGAAAGAGAGGAAAATTATTTCAGAAGGAATGTTAGCCAATAAAGAAGACGAACAATTGAGTAATTGTTCGTCTGGGTTAATATTATTTAATAATGTTTCTACAATATCTTGGTTAAATTTAAAGGTTATATAAAACTGCTTTTTATTATTACTGTCTGCTTTAATGTAGATATGTTCAATCACTAAATGATAAACTGCTTTTAAAGAAGAATTCTTACTATTTTCTAAGTTCTTAAATAAAATATGAAAAATATTAATAACAGTATCTGCTTCTATTTTAGGATGATTCACATTTTTATTACTTTCTAATTGCTTGATGCTTGTGTTCAATTCATTAATTTGCTCACTATATTTAAGCAATGTTGGTTTAATAGATTCAGTTAAACTTGTATCAGTAGTTATAACTTGAATTAAATTATTATACCTAGATTTTAAATCGTCAATTTGAAATTGTTTATTTGCGATTTCGTGATTGATTTCATCAGTATTGGGTGTTCTTTTATGGTTAACAGCTTCTACCACTTTTTTAATTAACTCAGGTTTTTGAATTAAATTTTTGATATTTTGAAATATATAGTTTTCTATGAAATCAGCACGAATATTTGGTGCTGCTTTACAGTCTTTGCTTCTTTGTTTACGTGTTCGGCAGACGTAGTATCGAAAGTGCCGCTTACTTCCATCCTTCAGTGTATTTATAGTGTTTGAAATAACGTAGTTCGCATTGCAACATTTACATTTTAATAGTCCTGTTAAGAGGTTGTCTGTTTTGTTATTACCGCGTTTATGACGTTTTCTTGCTTTAAGCTGTGTTTGAACTTTATTCCATAGTTCTTGAGAAATGATAGCTTCGTGTTCACCTTCAGTAATGATAGGGTTATCATTATATCCTTTGCGACCTTTTTTCTTCCAATCAACATATTGATTATAAACAACTAAACCTCGATATACTTTATTTTTAAGGATATAAGATACGGAGTCTTTAGAATGTGGTTTTCCTAATTTTGTTACCTCATGTCTATCGTTAAGTACTTTTGCTATTGCAGTGAAGTTCATACCCTGACTATACATTTGATATATTTCCTTTACAATTCGACTTTCATGTTGGTTTACAATTAAAAGGCCATCAATACGGTCATAGCCATAAGGTGGTTGACCACCAACTGATTTACCTTCACTGGCCTTGTTTGAGGCACCAATACGAATATTATCCTTTAATATTGTTCTTTCATATTCACCTAGTGATCCCATAATATTTAGCATTAATTTGTTCATATCTGTATCAATGCCGAGGTGTTCACTGACTGAATAAAAAGATACATTATTTTTTTCACATTCTTCGATGATTTGTAAAATATCTTTCATGCTACGACCTAGCCTTGTAAGCTTCCACACAACTATCTTATCTAACTTATTATTTTTCAAATCATTAAGCATTTGTTGTAAGCCAGGTCGATTTTCCATTTTCGCACCACTAATTCCGTTATCAATATAAGGTGGTAGCATTTCATAGTCATTTAACTTACAATATTTCTCAATTTCAGCAAGCTGGGCCGGAATTGAATTGTTGTCAATCTGCTTGATTGAGCTGGTCCTAACATACGGTGCTACTGTAATAGTAGGAGAAGTTGTATCCATGGTATCAAATCCTTATTTTAAATTTTCTATTTAAGCTCCTATCATTTCAAGATGAGGTAATATATCTATATGTGAGTAACAATCAAGATTAGATTGTTTTAGCCCTGGGTAATCACAAGCATCGCTCCATAATATAACTGGTAGATTGGCGACGATATTATGTTCAATATCATAATGTAAATCGTCTGCTTGAGTATAAGTTTTAATGACAGTTAGATTTAAATTTTGACAAGCATCTTTTAACGTATCAATATTTTCATCAGGCATTAACTCTCTTTCATCATTCTCATTTTCATGTGCTAATAAAAGTACTTCTTTCATCATGTTTATCATCCTTTTCTTTTAATAAGTTGAGTGGAGTATTTTTTAGAAATACACCAGTGATTTCTTTATCTTTGTTTACTGTTATTTGAGTTATCATTTCAGATAACTGATCAATATATAATGTGTAATTAGATAAAATATTTTGTGTAATACATTTCAACTGATTAGCTGAATTGACTTGGTTATAACGATTCATTTTGTTATGCCATTCTTTAATCTTGTTCAATTGTTTTTTGTATTCTTCAATGCTGATTTGCTGCTTAGACAATTTGGTAATGAGCTGATCTTGGTTATATTTAGGACGACTTCTTTTGATTTTTAAAGATAATTTAGAATGAATAGTATTTTCTAAACGTTGAATCATTTGTTGGTTGATAATATTATCTTCAATAATCTTAATAACTTGCTTATCTATTTTTGAAGCTACGAAGTACCCCATACTGCACTTTTTATAACCTAATTTATCATTCAAAGGACATATATAATACGTAATAGGGCATGTCATATGCTTTCGATTCATACGAATTGGCGTCATTGTTGCGCCACAGATGCAACGTATTTTCTTTCGTAACAAGACGATAGGATGGTAGTGTGTCAATGTTTTTTTAGAGCCTCTTATTGTTTCAGCTTTACGGAATAAACTTTTTTCGATGATGGGTTCAAAGTTCCCTTCATATTCACCGAAATGATTGCGAATTAATCCTGCATATTTTTCATTGGTGATGATGCGCATCACTTGCTTAGGGGTTCTATTATAGAGTTTAGAATGATTAATGAGCGCTTGAGATATCTTTTTATAACCCCAACCTTGATTAACGTACATGTTGAAAATAAATCGAATCGTTGTAACCTTTGATTCATCAATATGAAATGACTTATTCATGTAGATATAACCAAAAGGAGCATTAGTCCCTAGCAGTTCATTGTTTTCTGCTTTAATAGCGTTAGCTGAACGGACATTTTCTGAAATGATATTGCTTTCAGTTTCGCCTAAGATGGCTAAGCAACGAATTTTAAATGCTTGTGTTTTATCTGATAAATCAAACCGACCATCACTTAGAGAAGTGATGAGAACATGGTGTTCTTCGCAAAGTGTTTGTAGCTCCATAAAATCTTTAAAATTACGGTTTAAACGATTTATTCTAAAAACAATGATATGATGACACTCGCCTTTTCGTATTACATCAAGCATAGACTGATATCCATCACGTGTGGTTGAACGGCCGCTTTTTACGTCACTAATGAACTTAACATCCTTTATTTTATGAGTATTCGCATACTTCTTGATCGCATTAATTTGAGAGTGAACCGAATTCTCTGTTTTCTTTTTATCAACAGATTGACGCGCATATCCAATAACTATACTCATTTATATTATCTCCTTTCTGTTTTGATAATATAAATTTAAATTTGGATTTAATATGCTCTAACTCCCAGCATTAAGAGTTAGAGCGGGTGTTTATTCTTTTTGATTATCAAGATGTTCGATAATCAAATCAGCTAATACTTCTATTAATTCATCCAATTTATATCACCTGTCTTATTTGATTATTTTAGCGTCACCATCGTCACTACTGTCACTTTTAAACTTAATACCTTTAACTACTGTATTACCAGAAGATTTAGTTTTAGTATAATTAAGCTCCAAATTTTGCATTTCAAGGTTAAATTCACGCCAAAATGCAATAGGAGATAGTAAATGAATAATATTGCGATTATTTATTTCTGACCATGTTTTAAAAGCTGTCATCAATTCATTACCTGATAAATTAGTATTATCAAAGTTAGGTTCTAAGCAATTCTTAATGAACTCGGCCATTGGTGAAGTTTTATTGAAATATTTCTGCTTAATATTTGTCATCTTTTTAGAGATAGTGAAATTGAAATCATTTTGTTTCAAACGCTTTAAACCGCATATTGCCCAATTGAGTATTCCAGGCAATTCTTGATGTAACTGTTGAGACAAGCTTTTATTCTGAAAGCTTTTAGGAATAGGTTTTGTCATAGGTAAAATAATAATTCTTCTTTGTAAACCATGACTTTTATCTTTAATTACAGGTAGCTCATTCATTAAAAACGTTAATTTTACAGGAACATGAGTTTCAATTTCTTTTAAGTTTTTGCGATTAATCGTTATCTTTTCACCAGCAGTAATGCCTTTTAATTTATCGGTACTGAATTCAGTATTTGATGATTCGGTAGCTAGATTAAGCTTTTTGTTTAGTAATGGCTCTAGACCAAAATCTCTGTTAAAGTTACTTAATGGAATAGCCGTGGTATTAGCGACTCCAACAAGTTGTTCTAATAAACCAAATAATGTTGATTTTCCTTCCCCACCTTGGCTATATACTAATAAGAAAGCATTAGCTTTAAACGTATTGGAGAGTACATAGCCAAACCACTCTTGAACAAACGCAATGTCATCTTTATCATCAAACCATTCATGTAAAGATTTATGAAAAACTGGAGCCTGAGCATATGGGTCGTATTTTATATATGATTTAACGGTTGAGAGGTGTAATGGCGATGTAGGTTCTATTTGAAATGTACTGTAATTAAACGCACCATTTTCTAAAGTGAGTGCTATCTGATTGAATTCCTTAGCATCATAAACTTTAATACGTCGTTTAATTTGGTCTATTAAAGCTGTTTCCAGGTTTTTCGACCAACTCGCCCCCAATGTGTAACAAAGTTCATAGATAAATCTTTGCAAGGGAAGTTCTGAGGTCTCCCAAACACCTTTTTCATAATTGTAAAGTCTTATTTCATCAGGATTATCTGAGGTACAAACAATACTAAAGCAAGCATCAATAAATTTAGCTGTTACCCCTTTTTTAATACGTGTCCCACCCCTTTGCGTTTTGTTAGTCAGAACCTCCTTTAATATATATTGAAGACTTTGATGAAATTTATGTCTTTTTTGCGATAATACAGTCTGTGGAACTGATGGTACGCTGCGATTTTTCTTTATACGATGCATGTAAAAATTCATGTTAAAATTATTCTTCAATATCGCTTTCTGATCTTGGCGATTAAGGTCTAATAAAGGATAAAGAGGAGAAGACGCATCAGTAGCGTCTTCCAATCTTTTTGTCAAAGTAATTGGCTCTGGTTGTTGCTTGATAAAAGGAATCACGATGTTTAAATTTTCAGTTGACTTTACGTTAATCAATTTAGTCATCCTCCTCTGCATCAGCCCATGGGTCAAAAGAGTTTACTTGTGGTTGGTTAGATATATTTGATTGATTGTTAACATGCTCTTGAATCATTTGATTGCTTTGAATAAGCGGTATGATGAATTGCCAATTGGTTAAGACAGGGTAACCTTTATTATTAATATAGTAATTTGCTGTACCAGTTAATCCTTTTAAATCAATAGTGTCAAATTCAGGTTTTCTTAGAGCTTCAGCTACTGACTTTATAAATTGCCCGTATATTGAGTTGGCATTTGTATCAACAAAAATGAGATGAGAAGGTAATTTTTTAGAATTATGATTACTATCTTTTATAGTTACATCTAGCTTAATAACATTAGCTTCTCCATTAGATGTTGGGATAACATCATCTAGGACTTTGTTGATTTCCACAGATACGGGACCTACCTCTACATCATTCGATAAATTACTTATATTGTGCTTAGACATAGTTAACATACTCCTTTTAATTGATTAAATTTTAAAATGTTATTCAACGGGAAGTCGTTGTGATAACGATTGATTGTATCTTCAAAGTTTTGTTGCAAAAGCTTTTGCCAATTTGAATTACTCGGGTTTACTTCGATCCATAGCTCATCGTGAATGACATTAACGATATCTAAATTAAGTTTGTATGCTTCTAACATAAGTAACTTAATCGCAGTCGCGACTGATGATTGCAGTGCGAAATTACGTTTAGTACTCTCTTTCATTTTGACAAGTGGCATAACTCTTCCAAAGAAGGTTTGTACTTCATTTTGACTTGAGCATAGATCTAAATAATGAACTGCTTGTGGTATTGTAAGCTCTAATTGTTCTAATATGTGATTTACATCCACTGAAGTAATATCAAAATCATTCTTCCTTAACTTTTTCATCAATGTGTTAGTACTTGCGCCATAAAGCCAAGCAAGGAAGAAGGTTTTACATATATTACGCAATCGCTCAGGTTGTTCATTACGATTGTAAGGAGTAATCAATCTACCAATATAGCTGTACATATCCTGATCAGTACTAAAATGATTTAGTAAAAATTGATCGTTAGAATAATAGGCCAAAAATCGCAGCTCAGCTTGGTTAAGGTCTATAGACCACAATTCTTTATAAGTACTACTTGAAATGGCATACTTTCGCATAGACTTAGGTATAGAAGTTAAGGGCATCTTCTTAGCAGTCATACGACCACTATATGAAGAATATAGATGCCATTCACCTTTAATTGTGAAACTACCAGCTTGGTTCACTGATGCGCTAACAAATGGTTTAACCCATAACAATAAATACAATTTTATTTTTCCAGCTCTGGTATTACCCTGATGCTTTTCTTCATTTAATATAGTGATTAAAGCATCTAAGCCTAAACTCACATTAAATTGCTGATTTATGCGCTTGATTTCATTGTTTAGCCACTTTGAATCAATAGTTATGTCATTTGTCTCAATAGCTGAAATGATAGGTTTTACTGCTATCTCTAATTCATAAAGTTGTTTGAAAACAAATGAAGCTTCGAGTAATGAATCTAGATTAACTTTAACAACATTTAAATCAATATTTTTTGGTAGTAATAGTAAATGTAGGATGTTAATCTTCATTGTTTGATTCCATCTCCTTATTAAATTAATTAGTGCTTGATTAGCACAATTTTATATTAGTAGTATTTACTTAAATACACAGAATAAAAAAAGGTGGCGATTTTTGTGAATAGAAATTTACTATCTTATGAAAATGTTTTAAATGAAGCAATTTCTATAATGAAAATTGATTTTATAAGTGATATACAACAAAAAGAGGAACTTTTTAAGAAATATAATGATATTTCAAAAAATATATTTAATAGCTTAGTTATAAATAAGTTATTAAATAAATTAGATGAATTAGACGGTGTTTCTAAAATGAGTCGATTTGAATATCTAGAAAAAAGAAAGAAAGAATTCAATATCGATGCAGTTGATGATGATAATGAATTAAATAAATTTAATCGATATTTTACTCACTTTAACCTCAAGCAATTAACAGAAAGTAAGAAAAGAGGAAAGAAATTAATGGAAGTCAGTCCTTTTAAGGCTATTTCAATAGTAAATGAGGAACAACTAGATTCATTAATGGCTATTAAATGGGGCATACCTGAGTTGTGTCATAATCAATCAATTGATGAAGAAGAATTAATTGTTTTGAATAGAATCCTCAAACGCGTCAATAGACATCTTGATGCTTCAGCAAAAAAATTAATTGAAAAAGGATATATTTATGAAATAGTGACAGATATAAAATACGATGATTTGTATAAACTTTGGGAATACTTCTATAAAGAGATTAAATTTTACAAAACAAATAGAAATCAAATTAAAAGTATAATAAGTTTAGAGGAAGAATATAAATTAGCAATATTAAGTGAACTATTTACTTTAATTCGAGAGTATTACAATACTACTCGTTCGTTACGAATGCCAGCTAAAGAATATAAACAACAAGTTAATTTAATGATACAAAAGTTTATGAATAACGTCATAATAGGAATTGACTTGCCACTTGTAAGCTTACAAATAATGAGAAGTATAGTAAAGAAAGCAAAGATTATTAAGTATAAAAAAGAGAAAATCCAATTTTTACAGCAGGCACCTTTAATGTTTAAACACGTCCCTGAGCAAATTTATTACTTTAAATATGTTATTAATATAGTATTTCCTGTTAAAGTTGACAAAGTTGATCAAGACAGATTAAATAAATTGTTCTTAGAATATTATAAGCAGTTAAAACCATTTCGAAGTTATGATAAAGATTTTAAAGACAAAGATATTAAACAATTTTATGAAGTAATTAAATAATTAGTAATTTAAATTATTTTTTATTTTTTTAAATATATATATAAAGAGTATTGATGAAAAAATAAATTAAAATATAATTTTTAGATATCGTATATGAGAAGATGGGTTTAAGTGTGTCGCTTGAAAACCGCAGTGATGAGGAGATGGATTTCATTGCGGCATATGGTATGACAAGGAACTTGTAGGAGTCATCGGCTTGCATTATTTAGATCTTGTTAACAAACGAACGTCTATCGGTTACTATTTGGCAGAGCACTTTCAGAAAAAAGGGATTATGACAGCATGCACAAAGGCGTTGATTCGCTATGTGTACGAAGAATTTGATGTAAATCGTGTGGAAATTCAAATGTCGACGCGCAATCCGAAAAGCAGGGCCATACCTGAGCGACTTGGTTTTACGCAAGAGGGCGTGTTGAGAGATAGTGAACGTCTACGTGGAGCGTTCTCAGATAGTTATGTGTATAGTCTATTAAGAGAAGAATATGGGGATGTTAAAGAAGAGTGGTAAGTAGAAGCTTATAAAAAAACGCTTAACAGTTTGTAGTAATAAACTATGTTAAGCGTTTCATTCTTTATTGTTCTACTATTTGAATTAAATTACCGCAAGTATCGTTGAAAATGGCCATTTTAGCACTACCCATTGTAGTCGGTTCAACGGTAAAGTGAACACCTTTTTGCGTTAATGCATCATAGGTTTGTTGTACATTTTCTACGCCGAACATCGTAATAGGTATGTTGGCTTCGAATAGACGTTGTTGATAATCACTTGCAATAGGGTTGCCATTTGGTTCTAAGACCAATTGAGCACCATCTGGTTGATTCGGAGATACTAAAGTAAGCCATCTAAATCCTTCGCCTACAGGTTCATCTATTTTCTTTTCAAAACCTAAAATGTCTGTATAAAAATTGTAAAGCTTCTTCTTGATTATCTACAAAGATACTATTCGCAATAATATTCATATTTATCCCCTCAAAGTATTTATTATGAAACTTGGATTACTTGGCCTGTTTAAGCACACGAGCCATTTCTTCAATTTTGCCTGCATGTAATGGGACGTGAATGGCATTTAACACTAATAATTCGTTAAGTGTTTTGCAGCCAGCAATCGGTTGTTCAAGTTCTTGTGATAGTTGTTCATCAGTAAGTTGACGAGCACGATCTGGAATTGTTTTTAAGTCCTCTTTAATCGATTCAATTGATGGTATGTCTTGTTCCTCCCAGTTTTCAGGACTAGAACCATAACCAAATAATTTAGTATACGTTTCAATATCAACGGCATTTTGAGAACCCATTGATAAAGCAGAATCGAAGATAGTTAAAACATGTCCAAATTGCCAATGTAAAGTATTTGGAAAAACATCATTCTCTTTATCTAATACTTTCTCAACGTTCCAATTATCATAAACTGATAATAGATAATTCACACCTGTATCAATAACATCATAAACTGTTTTATCACTCATTTAATCTCCCCCACATTCTTTAAAAATTAACTACTGAATATTTACCCGTTAAACATTCTTGTCAATCTAGTGGTAAGATAGTGTTATTAAAGAAAATGATTAAATGGCAGAGTATTTAATAGATATTTTATTAGAAAAAACATATAAACTTCATACAAGAACTTAATAGGTTAACGAATCTTAGGTATAGTTGAAAAAGGATAATTTTTTAAAATTAAAAAAGCAATTATTAAACTGAAAGTAAGAGGTGAGAAGGGCGTGTATGTCATTCAAGATATTGACCATCGTATTGAAACATGGATAGTGCATATTGCTAAAAAAGTAGATGTGATGTTACAAGATGTGGCTGTTGAAACTAAAAAGCATGACTTAGATTTAGTGACGAATATTGACAAAGAAGTTCAAGCGGATTTCACTCAACTTATTAAAGCAAATTATCCAGAACACCAGATTATGGGTGAGGAAAAAAGTAACAGTGAAGTAGATATGTATCGTGGTTATGCTTGGGCGATAGATCCTATTGATGGAACAACCAATCTTGTTAAGCAAGGTAAGTATTATTGTTTAATTGTAAGTTTATTCTACGATGGCGAGCCTTTACTAGCCTATACATATGAATTTTATCAACAGAAATTATATAAAGCTGTTCAAGGTCAAGGTGTGACGATTAATGGCGTGCCACTTTATGTAGACAAGTATTATCATCTCAACGATGCTTTGATTTCTATTGATCCTAAACGTGCGAGTTCTGAATTACTCAAAGCGTTGATTTCACATGCGCATGGTTTTCGATTTATTGGCGCTGGTGGCATTGGTGCATTGCGTACAATCACTGGTGATTTCGGTGCAAGTATTGATATGGGAGCAAACCTGTGGGATATGAGTGCACAAATATTATATGCGAAAGAGTTGGGGTTAGTTGTAACAGATATTCAAGGCAACTCTATCGATTTAAATCATGTTAAAGGTGCGATTATCGCGCATCCGGATATTCACGAAGACATCATTAATATTATAAAAACGTATCAATAAAATATCCTGCCACATCCCGATACTAGAATGTAATGGGTGATGTGACAGGATTTTATATAATATTAGGAAAGATTTGGCTTTGATCGCTCGTTATCAAGCCTTCAAGTGTCATTATTTAAGGTTTAATCGCAAATGCACGTACTGGGAACCCAGGTGCGTCTTTCGGTTTCGGACTAATGGCATAAATGACCCCACCACGCGTTGGCAATTGGTCTAAATTCGTTAACAATTCAAGCTGGAACGTATCTTGTCCAAGAATGTAACGTTCTCCAACGATGTCACCATTTTTAACGGTATCTACCGACGCATCTGTGTCGAATGTTTCGTGGCCAATTGATTTTACGCCACGTTCTTCGACTAAGAACTTCAAGGCATCTAAGCCCCAACCCGGTAAATGTTGATTACCATCAGAATCTTTATTTTCAAATTGTTCAATATCTGGCCAACGTTTCGACCAGTCAGTACGTAATGCTACAAACGTGCCTTCTTCAATACGTCCGTTTTTAGCTTCCCATTGCTCTAAATGGTCACGTGTGACGATAAAATCAGCATTTTCTGCAGCTTCTTTTGAAAAGTCTAAGACGATAAGGGGCAATACTAACTCTTTCAAGTCTAGCTCTTCTAAGTAACGTTTATTCTCTACAAAGTGAATAGGTGCATCGATGTGTGTACCATATTGAGTGACGATATTCCAACGTTGCACGTAAAAGCCGTGCTCTTTGACTGTGAAAAGAGTGGAAACTTCACCTTTTTCAAATTCACTAAATCGAGGTATTTCAGGGTCAAAGGTATGTGTTAAATCAACCCATTCAGCTTCTTTCAGTTGATTTAGTTGATCCCATAATGGATAGTTTGGCATGTTCAATACCTCCAATTGTAATTGTTATTCTATGTTGATTTTGGCAGTGGCTGACTGAACTGACTCATCGCTTTAGGAAAAGCTCGCTTCAGTTCTAGTCAGCTGTGCCGGGACAGTACTACGAAATCACAAGTGATTTCTGTACTGCTCCCTCCCTACGCGGGTTTATTTTGATTATTTGATTCACGTTTTTTACGAACTGTATTTACAAGTACAGTAAGAGCGTCTTTTACTTCATCTTCTTTACGTGTTTTTAAGCCACAGTCTGGGTTAACCCAGAATAGTGAACGATCAATTTGTTGTAAAGAACGATCAATCGCTGTAGCGATTTCATCTTCTGTAGGGATACGTGGACTATGAATATCATAAACACCTAAGCCAATACCTAAATCGTAGTTAATATCTTCAAAATCTTTGATTAAATCACCATGGCTACGTGATGTTTCAATTGAGATAACATCAGCATCTAATTCATGGATAGCATGGATGATTTGACCAAATTGAGAATAACACATATGCGTATGAATTTGCGTTTCATCTTGTACTGAAGATGTTGCTAATTTGAATGAATTTACTGCATCTGCAAGATATTGTTCATGGTATTCAGAGCGTAATGGTAAACCTTCACGTAAAGCTGGTTCATCTACCTGGATTACTTTTATACCCGCTTCTTCTAGCGCTAATACTTCTTCGTCAATGGCTAAAGCGATTTGGTCTTGAACGACTTTACGTGGTACATCTACGCGTTCGAATGACCAATTTAAGATAGTTACAGGGCCAGTAAGCATACCTTTCACTGGTTTGTCAGTTAAACTTTGCGCATATACAGTTTCTTTGACTGTTAGTGGTTCAGTCCATTTTACATCTCCGTAAATTACCGGTGGTTTAACTGCGCGTGAACCATATGATTGTACCCATCCAAATTTTGTTACTAAGAAACCTTGAAGTTTTTCTCCAAAGAATTCAACCATATCATTACGTTCGAATTCACCGTGCACTAATACATCTAAACCGATATCTTCTTGGATTTTAATCCAACGTGCAATTTCACTTTCTAAGAAGTTATTATAGGTTTCATCAGAGATACGTTTGTTTTTCCAATCGGCACGATATTTACGTACTTCTTGTGTTTGAGGGAATGAACCGATTGTAGTTGTTGGTAAGTCAGGTAAGTGTAAGCGTGCGTCTTGTGCTTTTTTACGCTCAGGGAAAGGTGACTTACGGCTTGTCGGTACACTATCGAAGTCGTATTCTAGATTTTTGAATGATTGACTTTGGAAACGTTCATAACGTGCTTTCAATTCATCATATTTTGCGCTATCATTCTGATTTAATAGTCGACGTAGCGCGTCTAATTCGTCTAACTTTTCAGTGGCGAAACTTAAACCTTCTTCGATAGATTGCTCTAAAGTTTCATCATCTAATGATACTGGAACATGTAATAAAGATGATGAAGGTTGGATAACGATATGTTTTGCGTGTCCTTGTAACGTTTCGATTAATTTTTTCTTAGTTTCGATATCTGCAGCCCACACGTTACGGCCATCAATAATACCTGCATATAATGTTTTAGATGAATCGAAGTCACCTGATTCAATTTGTTTTAAGTTATAACCGTTGTCGTGTACAAAGTCTAATCCTAAACCACCAACTGGTAATGAACTTAAGAATTTAACATTGGCACGTTCGAAGTAAGTTTGAATGACTAATTTGTCAGCTAAACCTGCTTTATCAAAGTAGTCATAAGCTTCTCTAGTAATAGCTTCATAAGTTTCGCTTTCATCAGTAACTAATACTGGTTCATCAACTTGGATATAAGCTGCACCAGCGTCAATTAATGATTGAAGCACTTCTTTATATAAAGGTAATAGTGTTTGAACTTTCTCTTCGAATGATTGATGTCCACCTTTAGATAATTTTACAAACGTAATAGGACCTACAATAACAGGGTGAGCGTTAACGTTAAGAGATTTCGCATAGTTAAAGCGATCTAATAAAATGTTGTGGTTCACTTTAGGTTCAACATTATCCCATTCAGGAACAATATAGTGGTAATTCGTGTTGAACCATTTAATGAGTGCACTCGCGACATGTTCTTTATTACCGCGTGCAATATCGAATAATAAATCATCGTTAACTTCGCGACCTTGGAAACGTTCAGGGATGATGTTGAATAATAATGATGTATCGAGAATATGATCATACAATGAGAAGTCACCAACAGGTACACTGTCTAAATTATAATTTTTTTGTAATAGTAAATTTTCTCTATGTAGGTCACTTAACTTTTGATCCAATTCTGCTTTATCGATTTTTTTAGCCCAATAGCTCTCGATGGCTTTTTTCCATTCTCTTTTTCTACCTAATCTTGGGAATCCTAAATTTGAAGTTGTAATTGTTGTCATGATATTGCCTCCTTGTTTTGGGTAATTGCTTTGGAATATGCTGCGAGTTCTAATGAATAATCGATACGTTGGAATGGTGTGATAATGTATAAACCATTGAAATACTCATGCACTGTATCAATCAATTCTTTAGAAAGTCTCAAACTTAATGCTTTTGTTTTTTCTTTATCATCTTTTACTGCTTTAAATTGGCTTAATACGTCTTCAGACATTTTAATACCAGGCACTTCGTTATGTAGGAAAAGTGCATTGTTATAGCTTGCGATAGGCATGATACCTATAAATAGAGGGACATTAAGGTGTTTCGTCGCCTCATATACTTCTTTAATTTTTTCTTTGCTATACACAGGTTGTGTAATGAAGTAATTCATACCGGCATCTACTTTTTTCTCAAGGCGTTTTACTGCACCGTCAAGTTTGCGTACATTAGGGTCAAATGCACCAGCGATGTTGAAGTTTGTATGTTTCTTCAGCGCATCACCATCAGTATTAATACCTTGATTGAATCTTAATGCTAATTCGGTTAATCCTTTTGAATTTACGTCGTAGACATTCGTGGCACCGGGTAGGTGGCCTACTTTTGAAGGGTCACCTGTAATCGCTAAAATTTCATTAACGCCAATAAGCGATAAGCCAAGTAAGTGTGATTGCAAGCCAATCAAATTACGATCTCGACATGTAATATGCACGAGGGGTTCAATGTTATAACGTTGGCGTATGATGCTCGCTGCAGCGATATTGCTAACACGAACAGTAGCAAGTGAATTGTCAGCGAGGGTAACAGCATCAATGTTCGCTTCGTCAAGTTTGCCAATATTCTCAAAGAAGAGATCTGTATCTAAATGTTTAGGTGTATCAAGTTCGACAATAACTGTTGGTCTGTTTTTAACTTTTGTTGTTAAATTATGTTTATACGTATGTGTGACTGCTCGATTTGTCTGACGATTAATCGGAATGACGTTTTTATTTTTAACAGGCTTTAAATCTTTTACAGATGATTTGATATATGCAATGTGTTGTGGTGTTGTGCCACAACATCCTCCAATTAATCTCACACCCTCATTAATAAGTTCTTGTGCGACATCTCCGAAATATTGTGCATTATCGCTATACTTAAATTCGCTATTCTCAATATCCAGTAAACTTGCGTTTGGATAGCATGATAAGTAAGCCGTTTCTGGTAACTCAATATGTGAAAATGAGCGTTGCATATGGTGTGGACCGTGATGGCAATTTAATCCAACAACATTGGCGCCACAGGCAACTAGTTGCTGTAAAGCTTTATTGATTTCAGTGCCATCGACTAAGTAATTCGTATTTGAAGCGGTCAATTGCGCAATGATAGGGATATCGTACTTTCGACGTGTTGTTGTAACAATATTTGTCAGTTCTTCTAAGTCGTAGTAAGTTTCGAACAATAACCCATCAACACCTTCTTCAACGAGTGTATCGATTTGATTTTCAGCGTGATACTGAATGGTGGACAAAGGCAATTCCTCTTGCTGTAAACTTCTGAAACCACCTACTGTGCCAAGTATGAAAGTATCAGGTCGTGCGGCACGTTTTGCGATGGCTACAGCTGTCTTATGAATGTCCTTTACTTTATGTTCCAAGCCAAAGCGTCTTAGCTTTTCAAAGTTAGCACCATACGTGTTGGTCTGGATAATATCGGCACCGGCTTCTATATAAGAACGATGTATAGACTCTACTTTTTCTGGATGTGTTAAGTTATAAGCTTCTGGACATGTATCTAAACCCTCTGAATAGAGAATTGTTCCCATTGCACCGTCAGCTACTAAAACGTTGTTCTGTAATTGATTCAATAATCGACTCATTGAAAGCCTCCTTTAATGCGTAGTTGAGGTCAGCAATTAATTCTTGAGATTGTTCTAGACCTACGCTTAATCGGAATAAGCCAAAGGTAATGCCACGTTCATTTCGAACATCTTCAGGAACAGCAGCATGTGACATTGTGGCTGGATGAGATAATATCGTTTCTACACCCCCAAGACTTACTGAAACTAGGGGTAAAGTTAAAGCATCTACAAAGTCTTGTGCTTTCGTTTCATCTTTTAATCGGAATCCAATCACGGCACCACCGCTATTTGCCTGTGATAAATGTAATGAACTGTTTCCTGGATAATATACTTCGGCAATTTCTTCTCTTTCTTTTAAAAATGCTACAAGTTTCTCCGCATTTGATGTTGATTGTTTAAACCGCACAGGTAATGTTTTTAAGTGTTTGGCTAATGTCCAACTATCATGCGCTGACAATGCAGTGCCCGTACCATTCTGTAAAAGATATAATGCATCAGCGACGTCTTTACGATTTGTAATGGCAGCGCCTGCGATAATATCGCTGTGGCCACCTAAAAATTTAGTAGCTGAATGAACCACAATATCAGCGCCAAGTGCAAGTGGTGATTGACCCAACGGTGTCATAAATGTGTTATCCACTGCTAAAAGTAAGTGATGACGTTTAGCAATCGCTGCTACTGCACGTATATCTGTAATTTTGAAACAAGGATTGGATGGTGTTTCTACGTAGATGAGTTTGGTATTCGACTGAATCGCACGCTCAATTTCTTCAGGTTGTGTAGCATTAACAGTCGTAAATTGAATATCAAAGCGATTTAAAATTTGTTCTGTAAGTCTGAATGTGCCACCGTATACATCATCAGGAAGAATGACGTGATCATTTGCTTTTAATGTTAGTAATACCGCTGAAATTGCTGCGATACCTGAGGCGTACGCAAATGCATATTGTCCTCCTTCAAGTTTCGCTAATTTCTCTTCAAGAAGTTGGCGGTTTGGATTGCCACTTCTGGCATAATCAAATTTTGTATTGCCACCAAGCACTTTTTGATGAAATGTTGAAGAGTCATAAAGTGGTGGGTTAGCTGAATCGTAATCTACACCTCTGTGTTCATCAAAAATAACTTCGGTTTCTTTTGATAAGCTCATGAAATCACTCCTACTTTAGAATTCTCCAATGCTCGTAAAATATCTGACTCAATGTCGTTATAATCTTCAATACCAATAGATAAGCGTATAAGGTGTTCATCTATGCCACGTTTATCTTTTTCTTCATCCGGCATATCGACATGCGTTTGTGTGTATGGGAAAGTAATGAATGTTTCTGTTCCACCTAGACTTTCTGCAAAGATACAGATTTCTAAATTTTCCAAAAATTTAGCAACACTAAAGTCTTTATTTAGACGTAAACTCAGCATGCCCGTTTTACCACTGTATAGCACTTCATCTATAGCACTAGAAACTTTACATCGCTCGGCTAACTTCTTAGCGTTTGCTTCTGACCGTTCAATACGTAAATGTAATGTTTTTAAGCCACGTTGTAATAAATAACTATCGATAGGAGACAATGTTGCTCCAATCATGTTATGCAATTGCCCAAGTTGCTCAGCTAATGATTCATCTTTAACAGATACAACCCCAGCCAATACATCATTGTGACCGCCAATATATTTAGTTGCTGAATGGAGTACAATGTCTGCACCGTCTTCTAAAGGCGTGGATAAATAAGGTGTTAAAAATGTGTTGTCGATAATTGTTAATAGATCATGCTGTTGACTTAAGATGTAATAAGGTTCAACGTCAATTTCGATCATTTGTGGATTCGAAATAGGTTCTATGAAAAGTGCTTTTGTATTGGTCGTAATAGCGTTAACAACTTCTTCATAATTTAGGAAATCAACATATTTAAATTTGATACCATATTGTTTTTCATAAAAGTCAAATAATCTAAATGTACCACCATATAAGTCGAAAGCGACTAATATTTCATCACCTGGTTGAAACAAGTTACATATGAGTTGTACTGCAGCCATGCCACTTGAAGTGGCAAATGAAGCAATGCCTCCTTCTAATTTCGCAAAGGATTCTTCAAATGCAGAACGTGTTGGATTCTTTGTTCTTGTATAGTCATAGCCTGTTGACTGACCAAGGTGAGGATGCTGATATGCAGTAGACAAATAGATAGGATTGGCTATTGCGCCAGTAATATCTTTAGTTAATGATATTTGTGCTAATTGAGTATCTTTCATGTCAAATCCTCCATTCATTTTTTGTCTAATAAAAAAAGCTTCCGTCCTTTAAACCCGATATGCATCGGATGTAAAGGACGAAAGCCTGTTTCGCGGTACCACCTTTATTTATTACTTTATTGCTAAAGTAACCTCAAACAGTACGCCATTTTATGAATAAAAGTGTACTGAGATAGTGGACGCTAATTTAATCGTTATGTAACGCTTTAGTCGAATGAAAGGGACACATTAAAAAACTCATTTAACTTGATTATAAGTAAATGAGTATTAACGATGATTAGCGACGTCTAGAATTCCAGTACGCCATTAAACAATAAATGTTAATACTGTATCGCTATAACGGGCGAACCCGTTGACACCTCGTATTGGCATCAACACTCAAAGGCCATTTTCAAACTTTCTTTCAATGTCTCTTCTCAGCTTTGGAGACTCTCTGTATTAGCAGTGTAAGTTCTACTTTCCTTATTACAGTGTGTAATTTGTGTTTTTTTAAGTTAATTCATAGCTTACAGACCTAAATTACATTTGTCAACAACTTTTCTGAAAATTAAAATTATAAAGGTAATTCAGAAAACGCTTTAAGTATTGATAGCATAGCGATAATTGTATATAAAAAAATTTAATTTTTTCATTACATTTGTTTAATTTACTTGTTAAACCTATTCTATATTTTTTAAAATAAATAAGTACTAAAAAATGCGCGCCATTGAATTTATAGTGTAAAAGTAAGTTTGTTGTGATTGTAAAAGACTAGTTCTTAGATAATGCTTCAAATACGATATCAATAATGGCTTAGAGAGGTGAAAATAGTGAGTCATAAGCAAGATGAGCGATTGGCGATAAGTCAAAATGAACAAATTCAAAAAATTGATCTTTCTAAAATTAAAGCTAATCCATATCAACCTCGTAAAACATTTGACGATGATAGATTGAGTGATTTAGCAACGTCAATACAAACTCATGGTGTATTACAGCCCATTGTATTGCGTCAGACTGTACAGGGCTACTATATAGTAGTTGGCGAAAGACGATTTAGAGCATCTCAATTAGCAGGGTTAACCGAGATACCTGCCATTATTAAAGAATTGTCCGATTCTGACATGATGGAATTAGCAATTATCGAGAACTTACAAAGAGAAGATCTCAATGCCATTGAAGAAGCTGAAAGTTACCAGCGCCTCATGAATGATTTAGGATTAACACAACAAAAAGTAGCGGAACGACTAGGCAAATCACGACCATATATCGCAAATATGCTAAGATTGCTAAATTTACCCAAAGACATTTCGAATCAAGTCAAAGAAGGTGCGTTATCTAGTGCACATGGACGCACGTTGTTAGGCATTAAAGATGTCACTATGATGAAAAAGATAAGCCAACAAGCCATACGTGAAAATTGGAGTGTTAGATATCTTGAACAGGTTGTAAATGAATTACAAGACGGTGGGCAGTCTAAAAAAAGCAAAGCAACAACGCAAATAAAACCTAAATTCATTCAAAAGCAAGAACGTCGACTGAAAGAAAAGTTTGGGTCTAAAGTAGACATTTCAACTAGCAAGAATATAGGTAAAATAACATTTGAATTCAAAACAGAAGAAGAATTTAAACGACTCATTCAAAAACTCAATGACGAAGTATGATACGTAATCAATCGTATTGATAGAGTGATATTCTATGAAAGAGTGAGTTAAGATGTGTTACATCTTAGGCTTTGCCAAGGAAATAAGTAATAAAATAAAGCTTAAGACGGATACATATTGCGCAATAAATGAGTATAATAATTTAATTATAAAAAAGTTGAATAGGGAGGTTACTATTACATGAATCAGGTCAAAAATGTATTGTCTTCATTATTTGAACCGTTAACTAAAATAGAAACATATGAAAATTTAGCTATTAAAATAGCATTAATTATCATATATATTATTGTTGCACTTATCGTCATAGCAATATTAAACAAAGTAATTGAACAAGCATTTAAAATTCAAAATCGCAGTAGCAAAGGCAATAAGAAACGTTCTCGAACGCTTATTTCTCTTGTGCAAAACGTAGTGAGCTACATTATTTGGTTCATTGTGATTACTACTATCTTAAGTAAATTTGGAATTAGTGTTGAAGGTATCATCGCTAGTGCCGGTGTCGTCGGTTTAGCGGTTGGTTTCGGTGCTCAAACGATTGTTAAAGATATCATAACTGGTTTCTTTATTATATTTGAAAATCAATTTGATGTTGGGGACTATGTTAAAATCAATAGCGGTGGTACAACAGTAGCAGAAGGAACAGTAAAATCTATTGGCTTAAGATCAACGCGAATTAACACAATCACTGGTGAATTAACGATTTTACCAAATGGTAGTATGGGAGAAATTACTAATTTCTCTATTACCAATGGTTTCTCTATAGTAGAAATTCCGGTATCTGTAGAAGAAAACTTAGACAAGGTAGAAAAGCGTCTAAATAAACTATTTACTGCAATGCGCAGCAAATATTACTTATTTATCACTGATCCAGTCGTAGAAGGTATTGATTCGTTGGATGAAACTAAAGTAACGTTTAGAATATCTGCTGAAACCATTCCAGGTGAAGGTGCATCCGGCTCAAGAATATTACGAAAAGAAATTCAAAGAGTATTTGTTCAAGAAGGTATTAAATTACCACAACCAATTTATATTAAAGATAATAATCAACAAGGAAAATCTTAATTATTATTGAGGGGTAATTTCATGACGTCAAATTATGGAATAAATGATATAGTAGAGATGAAAAAGCAACATGCATGTGGAACTAATCGATTTAAAATTATTCGTATGGGTGCTGATATTCGCATCAAATGTGAGAATTGCCAACGAAGTATTATGATTCCACGTCAAACGTTCAATAAAAAATTAAAGAAAATATTAGTATCAAATCAAGATACTGAAGGTTAGGAGAATGATTAATGGCTTTAACAGCAGGAATCGTAGGATTACCGAACGTAGGTAAATCTACCTTATTTAATGCAATAACTAAAGCGGGAGCGTTAGCCGCTAACTATCCATTCGCAACAATTGATCCAAACGTAGGTATCGTAGAGGTGCCAGATTCACGTTTAAATAAATTAACAGAAATGGTTGAACCTAAAAAAACTATTCCTACAACTTTTGAGTTTACTGATATTGCAGGTATTGTAAAAGGTGCTTCTAAAGGTGAAGGTTTAGGAAACAAATTCCTATCACATATTCGTGAAGTAGATGCAATTTGCCAAGTTGTACGTGCATTTGATGATGAAAATGTAACGCACGTATCAGGACGTGTAAATCCTTTAGATGATATTGAAGTTATTAATATGGAATTAGTATTAGCAGACTTAGAATCTGTTGAAAAACGTTTGCCTCGAATTGAAAAAATGGCGCGTCAAAAAGATAAAACTGCTGAAATGGAAATGAGAATTCTGTCTAGAATCAAAGAAGCACTTGAAAATGGTGATCCTGTACGTAGCTTAGACTTCAATGAAGAAGATCAAAGATACGTTAACCAAGCACAATTACTAACGTCTAAGAAAATGTTATATATTGCCAATGTTGGAGAAGACGAGATTGGTGATGAAGATAACGATAAAGTAAAAGCAATTCGAGAATATGCAACGAAAGAAGATTCTGAAGTTATCGTTATTAGTGCAAAAATCGAAGAAGAAATCGCTACATTAGATGACGAAGATAGAGAAATGTTCTTAGAAGATTTAGGCATTGAGGAACCAGGACTAGACGTACTTATCAGAACAACATATGATTTATTGGGTTTATCAACATACTTTACTGCAGGTGTACAAGAAGTGCGTGCTTGGACATTCAGACAAGGTATGACAGCACCACAATGTGCAGGTATTATTCACACTGACTTTGAACGTGGATTTATCCGTGCAGAAGTGACAAGTTATGATGACTATGTTGAGCATGGTGGCGAACAAGGTGCTAAAGAAGCGGGTAAACAACGTTTAGAAGGTAAAGAATACATTATGCAAGATGGCGATATCGTACACTTTAGATTTAACGTTTAATAATCAAATCTAATTATTTATAGCGATATGCATAGTAAAAATTAAATGTTTGATAAAAAAATAAAAAGCAATGTAAGTTTCGCTTGGCTTGAGTGACAGGAGACTTACATTGCTTTTTTATATTGTTTATTTCATTATATCTTAAAAGAACGGTATAACTTTACTAGCTTCAATAATATCTTTGGTGCTAAAAAACTGTTTACCTTCTCCAGTGTAAGCAGGTTCTAGAATCATATTGGCTTTCGCACAATATAACCATTCTGGATTGATACCGCAATTTAAGACTTCTTGAAATTCTTGAAAATCTTTATTCCATTCTAAATCTAATTGCATGTTTTACACCTCGACTATATTATAGAACGAGTGTTCGTAAAAATAAAGTGCTATGTATAAATTTTTTAACTAGTAAACCAATCAGCAGTAACATTCGCATCTAAGTAATTCGCATCAACGTTTTGGTTTAGCTCAGGGGCATAGTAACTATCTGTGTATTGCCATAAAACTTTCTCTCTATTAGGTTCTTGCGTTTGATAAGCTGCTAACCAATAACCATCATAGGCACTTACAGCATTCGGAACGTTGTTGGTCATAAAGTTCTCATAAGAATAAAATAATACTTTTTTATTCCCTGCAAGTTGTTTCATTTCATCAGCCCAAGCTTTTGTAGCAGTGTCAGCATCACCAGAAGTGATTGAATTTTGTTCAAAATCATTTACATAGAATGAAGCTTTAGGTGCACGACTATAAAGCGTTTGAGCTTCATTTCGAGCATCATCAGCATTTTCATACAGGCTATATGAATAGACGCCGAATTTCATATTATTTTTATCTAATAAAGCTGAATTATTCTCCAAACATTGATCAACATATTCTGAACCATATTGACCTCTGATAATGATGAAATCATAATCTTGCTTTAGTTGTTTAACTTGTGCATCCGTTAAGTTTCCTTGCCATTCTGAAATATCTAACACACGATCACCATTTTGTGTTGTGATTGCTTTAGATTTTGTTGAAAAGGTTGAACGGTTACTAGTAGCGTTGTTTTGTTCATTGGGATGATTTTTTAGATATTTTTGATATCCATACCCCATCGTTCCTTTTTGGCTACCTTCAGTCTGTTCAGAAGCGTTTGCATTTAACGCACCTATAGAAGTTGCCATAATAGTTAAACATGCAATAGATGATGTTGTTTTCTTGAACATTTGAGCTCTCCTTTAGATATTTTATTTTTTTAAAATAATATTAATATGCAAAATGCAGTTGTGATGTTAGTACAAAAACTAATGATTCTCAACTTTATAATTGACACGATACATATGTAGAAAAATAAGGTTATGAACAATGTAAATTAGCGGAACAGATGCTGAATAAAATATATTGTAAAAAGTAATACTCTGTGCTATAATCCTTGATTGTGAGTAATGAAAATTATTCCTTGCTTATCGTTAGTATTCGATAGGCCGCATAGACCACAAGGAGGTGCAAGTATAAAATGAGAACATATGAAATTATGTATGTCGTACGTCCAAACATTGAAGAAGATGCTAAAAAAGCAGTTGTTGAACGCTTCAACGGTATCTTAGCTTCAGAAGGATCAGAAGTTTTAGAAGAAAAAGACTGGGGTAAACGCCGTCTTGCTTATGAAATTGAAGATTTCAAAGAAGGTTTCTATAACATCGTACGCATTAAAACTGATAACAACAGAGCTACAGACGAATTCCAACGTTTAGCTAAAATCAGTGACGATATCATCCGTTATATCGTTATCCGTGAAGACCAAGATAAGTAATAAATTAATGGGGGCGTTTTAATGATAAACAGAGTTGTATTAGTAGGTCGTTTAACTAAAGATCCAGAATACAGAACCACTCCCTCAGGCGTAAGTGTAGCGACATTTACTCTAGCAGTTAATCGTACTTTCACGAATGCTCAAGGGGAACGCGAAGCTGACTTCATCAATGTTGTTGTATTTAGAAGACAAGCAGAGAATGTGAATAATTATTTATTCAAAGGTAGTCTAGCTGGCGTTGATGGTCGCATACAATCACGCAGTTATGAAAATCAAGAAGGTCGTCGTATCTTTGTTACTGAAGTTGTAGCAGATAGTGTTCAATTCCTTGAACCTAAAAATGCTCAAGGTGGCCAACGTAATCAAAGTAATAACAATGATTTCCAAGACTACGGTCAAGGATTTGGTGGTCAACAATCAGGACAAAATACGTCTTACAATAACAATAATTCATCAAACAATAAACAATCTGATAATCCATTTGCAAACGCAAACGGACCGATTGATATTAGTGATGATGACTTACCATTCTAATAACAAAATGAACGTATAAAAAAATATTCCAAAGGAGGTAATTAACCATGGCAGGTGGACCAAGAAGAGGCGGACGTCGTCGTAAAAAAGTATGCTATTTCACAGCAAATGGTATTACACACATTGACTATAAAGACACTGAATTATTAAAACGTTTTATCTCAGAACGCGGTAAAATTTTACCACGTCGTGTAACTGGTACTTCAGCTAAATATCAACGTATGTTGACTACAGCTATCAAACGTGCTCGTCATATGGCTTTATTACCATATGTTAAAGACGAAAACTAATATATAGGTATTGGTTAAACCCCGTAGGCTTAAGGCTTATGGGGTTATTTTTTTGTGCTTTGAATTTTAGGGAAAGGATAGAAAAGGGATATAATAATAATTTTACATAAAGCACTTAGTAGTACTACACAAAAAAATCCCCACCAATACTAAATTGATAATTTAGCTTGAAGGGGATTTAATATTATAAATACTAATATTTTATGGTCATTAAATCATTATTTTAAATGATCAACGGCATATTGTGCTTCTTCTTCAGTGAATTTGAAACCATCTTTAGAAGACAACATATCCTTAATATCTGATTTAGAAGTATCGCCATTCTTAGATAAAGATTTGGCTCTTTCTAGTGCATTCTCTTTGTAGTCTACTTTTACATTATCGGCAGCATATTTTGCTTCATCTTCTGTGAAATCGTCGTATTCTACTAACTTATTATAAAGTTCACTTTTTGATTCGATAGAGTCTTGCATATATCGTTGGGCATTTTTTAATGCATTCTTTTTAAAATCCGTCTTCAAATGTTTCATTGCGTAATCTGCTTCATCTTTCGTAAATTGACGCCCATCTTTAGACGTAAGTTCGTCTTCAAGTTGCGATTTTGAAGAATAAGATTGGTCACTGATATGTTTTGCTGTTTCTAACGCATTTTCTTTATAGTCAATTTTTGCATGCTTCATCGCATAATCTACTTGTTCACTAGTAAATTGACCTGAATTTTCATCATTTTTAAGATAATCAGTTAGTTCTTTTTTCGAAAAATGTAAGTTATCACTACTTTCTTCTGCAGTTTTTAACGCATTTTCCTTATAATCTACATCTTTTAAATGATTAACGGCATATTTAGCTGTACTAGAATTAAATTTATCACCACTACTAGAAGTCAATTGGTTATAGATACCTTTTTTAGACATGTACATCGATTTAGCATAAGTTTCAGCACGTTGCAAAGCTTCTTCTTTATCATTCCCGCCAGCTTTACGAGAGTTACCTTCTTGTTTGGATTCATGTGTTGCATTTTCACTATCACTTGATGAAATTGAGTCTGAGACTTTCATAAAAATCACACAAGCTGCTAGTACTAATATAATTAAAATAACTAGACAGCCACAACCGGCGCCGCATCCAATAAGCCAATATTTCCCTTTATTAGAACTATTGGAATCATCGTTTTGAGTACTTTCATTATTACTCACATTTTCATTTTTATCTTGATTATGTATATTGTTTTCTTGTGATTGTTCTTGGGATGAATTGGTATTATTTGGTGGCTCTTCATTAAATGCCATTAAAATATCCTCCTTGTAGTTGGTTAACACTAATTACAATCATACATAAATTAAAATTTACATACAATAGCTATAAAATTTATTTTGTGACATTAATTTAAATTCAAGTCATTATATCGCAATTAATTTTATTTAAAAAGAAAATTATGATAAAAAAGCCTGTCATACACTAAATATATAGTATGACAGGCATTTAATAGAAATTATAAACGAATATCGATATCGTCAATTTGCTGTTGATATTCTTTGTATTTACTTTCGACTAACATTTGATAAGGTGTGTCAAAGAAGTCTGCGAGAATCATTGCATCTTTAAACTTAGGTTCATGTTGATGATTTTCCCATTCCCATAATTGATGGGGTTCATAATGTGTACCATATTTTTTATTAATTAATTCTGTTAATTCGTTAATTTCAAGATTTCGTTTAGTTCTTAAATTAAAAAGTGTATGTGAACTCATGAAATATAACCTCCTAAAAAACAAGTTTGAATTTAAATTGTTTTTACTTACTTTCCAATTCTTTAATTATAAGTAAATAATTTGAGTCTTTTATATACAACCTAAGTTATTTAACTATACTAGTCTTGTTCACAATAATTATCAAGTCTTTTAGCTGATAAATATTAATTATGTTATCTTTATTTCAAGAAATATAAATGTAGGGGAAATTTATAATGAAACTATTTGATTCGCATTTTCATATCATTGATTATGATTTTCCGGTGAAGGAAAATAACGGCTATATGCCTCCATCATTTAAGGTTAATGACTATTTAAATCATACTCAGCAATTAAATGTTGTTGGTGGCGCAATTGTATCAGGGTCATTTCAAGGATTTGACCAAGATTATTTAATATCAGCTTTAAATCAACTTCAGGGTCAATTTGTTGGGATAACGCAGCTACCTGCATCTACATCTGATGATGAAATTCTTCGATTACATGATGAAGGAGTTAGAGGTATTCGATTTAATGTTAAACGTGGTGGGTCTGAAGATATAGCGCTTATTAAGACGTTTGCACAAAGAGTCTATGATTTAGTTGGCTGGCATTCTGAAATATATATTGAATCCAAACAATTAAAAGACTATAAAGAAATTATAAGTTCGTTACCTAAAGTATCAATCGATCATCTTGGCTTGACCGTAGAGGGTTTTGAAGATTTAAAAGCATTAGTCAAACAAGGTGTTTATGTTAAAGCAACAGGATTTGGACGTATAGAAGTTGAGCCTATTGCAGTCATTAAGGAACTGATTGACATTAATCCTGATGCCATTATGTTTGGTACAGATTTACCTTCCACGCGAGCAAAGCGCCCTTTTAGTGAACAAGATATTGAGTTAATTCAAAAGCATTTTGATGAAGAGACACAAGAGAAGATCTTTTATAAAAATGCATTAAAATTTTACAGAATTTCAGAATGAAAATCGAATTTGTAGTAGTGGAAAACGAATATATAAATTATCCATAATTTTTATAATGAGATTTGATATAAGTTTAAATAAAAATATAATAAAATTATATGCTAATGTTTATTCATATTGATGCGTGGTATATATAAGAAGTATATAAAAATAGAAGATGTAAGGAGAGTTCTGAATATGGGCTTTATTGTTATGTTAATAGTCGGAGGATTAATCGGCTGGGTTGCCGGTATGATCATGGGTAAAGATATCCCAGGTGGTATCATCGGTAACATCATCGCTGGTTTAATCGGTTCAGCTGTAGGTAGTAAATTGTTAGGTACTTGGGGACCTGTATGGGGTGGCGTACCAATCATTCCAGCACTAATCGGTGCAATTATTGTTATTTTCGTTGTTTCTTTAATTTTAAAAGCACTTAGAAAATAATAGCAATATTAAGAGAGCTACTTTAATAGTAGCTCTCTTTTTTAGTTTAATGAAATTTTAATTAATTAAAGCCTGATGGTTATGAATATCTTCAAAATCATAGTTCTTTATAATCTCACATCCTAGTGGATGTCTACCATTATCAACGTGCTTATTAACTTCTTCTAATACTTCCAGAATTTCATACTCAGGCGTTTCAATATTAAATGAATACCTAAATATATGTCCGTGATCCGATTTAACAGTTGCCATGAGTTCGTCGTTTACCATTTTATAACCTAGTAATTCCATTATTGATTCCTCTCCAATAAGTGTGATTACTTAGTTATAATGTAGCATGTAAAAATGCATGATGACAGTAATTTTACTTAAATGTTAATGATTATCATTTCACTTATCTTTTTGAGGGGGGTATATTTTAAAAGTAGCTAAAATTGGGCATAAAAAGAGGGTGACGTCGGGTTAAGGCGTCACCCAGGAGTATTATGTTCATGAATATAAAAGACTTTGTAGTTATTATTTAACTACACCCTAATACTATCATGTTACCTACTGTAATGACAATAATAAGTGCTTAAAATATAAAAAAATTTCGTTTAGTACTAATATTTGTAAAAAGTTATATTTAAGTTATTTATTAAACTTAAAATGATTGTGTCGCTTATTAACATTTAGACTACGCGTAGACTTACATATTTATATAAGTTATGGCATAATTTTTATAATATTTGATTGAAGAGGGTGTATATATGGATCGAATAATAACGTTTATTACTATTACGTTACTTATTATCATTGTGCCTGGTCCAGACTTTTTGATTGTCATGAAAAACACAATCCATTAGGGCAAACTAAATGGTTCTATGGCAGCTTTAGGTATTACCTCTGCTCATATCATTTATTCATCGTTAGCTGTATTGGGAATTGTATATATTCTTACAAGTTTATATTATGTATTTTTGATTATAAAAATTCTAGGTGCCTGTTATCTGATTTATCTAGGCGTACAAAGTATTCGTTCAGCTTGTCAGTCGATGAACTTTAATACGGGTGGTAATAAAGTCAATGATGTGAGTTGTTTTACCTCATATCGACAAGGCTTTCTAAGCACAATTTTGAACCCTAAAGCGTTACTTTATTATGTGAGTGTTTTACCGCAATTTTTGTCAACTGGCGGCATTGAAGTGAAATCACAAGTAGCCATTTTATCTTTAGCAGTCATTATGGTTATCTTAATTTGGTTTTTATTCTGTGTATTTGTATTTCAATATATTAAATTATTATTCAGTCAGCCTAAAGTAAAAGCTATATTTGATTATACTGTAGGTTTTATTTTAATTGGATTATCAATTAATTTATTATTAAGCAAGAGTAGATAAATTTCAGTAAAGGATTGTAGTATATGAAATTATATTTAGTGAGACATGGAGAATCACAATCAAATTATGATAATAAACATAATCGAGCTTATTTCTGTGGCCAATTAGATGTGCCATTAACCAAGAAAGGTATTGAAGGCGCAAAAAATTTGGAAAGCTACTTTAAAGACAAACATATTGATCATGTTTATATATCTGATTTAACTCGAACACAGGAAACCTATCGTTATATCTTTCCTTATGACATACCTTCTACTATCACTTCATTGCTTCGAGAACGTTCTTTAGGAGTATTTGAAGGTGAGTATAAAGATAAGTTAATGCAAGATGCGCAATATCATCGTTACTTTAACGATCCTGAATATAAAGATTTTCGTCATAGTTTCACTCAAAAAGCGCCTATGGGTGAAAGTTATAGAGATGTATATAATAGAGTTCATCAATTCTTTGGACAAATGAATATGAGTGACGATGAAACAATTGTAATCGTAGCACATCAAGTAGTTATTCGTTGTATATTTGCATATTTCAATGTAATTGGTGAAGAAGAAGCATTAGATTACAATGTCGAAAATTGTAAACCATACTTTTTAGGAGTATAAAATGTATAATAACAATTGATTAACACGCAAAAATCCAAACCGCATATTTTAACGGTTTGGATTTTTATGTGCCTAGAAAAGTATGTCAGTCACAACATTTTATTTATCTAAAACGTCAGATTTAATATTTTTATCGTCTAGGAATTTTTGAATTTTATCTTGTTGTTTACCATTTACATCACCTGCATAATGTGTAGGCACATCGACAACGTTAATTGTATTTTGTGGTTCATAATTAAGCTGCTCAATGCTCTTATCAACATCTGCGATTGTGCTATTTAAGGCGTGGAAATAATTAATAATACGCTCAGTGCTTTCCTTATACCCAGAAGGTAAGGTATTGTTTTTAACGAATTTTTTGAAATGTAAATCATTTTTAACAGCTAAGTTTGATAATTTGCTGAGCTTTTTAGCTTGTTTATCAGTGATTCTTGTTTGTCCTGTACTTTGTCGGTCAATTTGACTTTGCATCACGTATTTATTATCTAAAATATCGCTATTAACATCTAAATATTTTTTAATGGCTTTATTCATTTCATCTTCGCTAAGTTTTTGGTTCTCTTTATTTGAAGTGAAAATATCACTTTCTGTTAAATTTTTAGCGTGTTTTGGTGCATTAACGCCATTACTATGATGGTCTGTTGTATCATTATCATCCTCAGGTGCACAAGCGCTTAATGTTAGTAATAATGATAAAAAGAGACCTATTAATATATTCTTCTTCATAGGTTTATAAATCTCCTTTATTAGTAACGCAACTATAATTTTACATAATAATAGATTATCATTTATCGAAAAATAATTGAATGTTAAGTACTTAAATTCATAGCCATCTATGAACAATTTGTGGCATTTATCTAGTTACATAGTTTGTAAATCGGCTAAAAGATTATCTAGGATTTTATGGGTTATAGGTAACTTTTTTAATTTTCTCTTATTAATTAGTATAAGTGATTCACTATTTTTAAAAAAATACTAATATAAATTCTTTCAGATTGGCTCATCTCATTGTAAAGTTGTGTTAATGTTTCGGATTGTGAAGCGAATTGAAGTAGCGTATAGACTTTACTGTAATGAGATGATGGATTTACAAGTAGCTTCAAATTACTCAATTGTTCTTCTGAAATTAGGGAAAGAGATTCGTGACATACAGTGACCTCCAACTGTACAAACATAGATTAGCAAAGATAAAGTGAAAGTTACAAAAAAACAGAGACGCTCGTAAAAAACGTCTCTGCTTTATATGAAGATATTTGATAGGTTAAGTGTTTAATATGGATAAATGTGAAGTAAATAAACTTCTAACATATCCTAAAAAGATTATTAATTTCTAATGATATAATCAAATGCATTTAATGCCGCATTGGCACCGGCACCCATAGAAATAATAATTTGTTTATTTTTCTGATCGGTAACGTCGCCAGCAGCAAATATACCTGGAACGTTTGTATTGTTATTACGGTCAATAACAACTTCGCCACGGTTATTTAGTTCTACTGCATCACCAATCCAACTTGTATTTGGAACTAGTCCGATTTGAACGAAGATACCATCTAAACTTAATTCTTTCATTTCGCCAGAATTTAAATCTTCGTAACTAATACCAGTTACATGATCTTCACCTAATACTTCAGCAGTTCGTGCATTAGTGTGGATATCTACGTTTGATAGTGAACGTAAACGATCTTGTAATACAGTGTCTGCTTTAAGTTCTGATGAATATTCAAATAAAGTAACATGTTTAACAATTCCTGCTAAGTCGATAGCAGCTTCAACACCAGAGTTTCCTCCGCCGATAACTGCAACGTCTTTGTTTTCAAATAAAGGACCATCACAGTGAGGGCAGAAAGCAACACCTTTATTGATTAAACGATCTTCACCAGGAATGTTAAGTTTACGCCAGCTTGCACCTGTTGAAATAATAGCGGTTTTAGTTTCTAAAACTGCATTATTTTCAAGTGTGACACGAATAGCTTGGTCTGTCTTCTCGATATTAGTAGCACGGATGCCTGTCATTGTATCAATATCATATTCTTCAATATGAGCAGCTAAATTAGCTGAGAATTGAGAACCTGTTGTTTCTTTTACAGTGATAAAGTTCTCGATGCCAGCAGTATCATTAACTTGACCACCAATACGATCAGCAATAATACCTGTACGTAGTCCTTTACGAGCTGTATAAATTGCGGCACTACCACTAGCTGGACCACCACCGATGATTAAAACATCATATGGATCTTTACCTTCAAATTCAGAAGCATCTTGTGTACTGCCTAATTTAGTTAAGATATCTGAAATAGTCATACGTCCATTGCCAAATTCTTCACCATCTAAGAATACAGCTGGGACAGCCATGATATCTTCTGATTCTTCACGGAATACAGAACCATCAATCATTGTATGAGTGATATTAGGGTTAACAACACTCATTAGATTTAATGCTTGAACAACGTCAGGACATTTTTGACATGTCAAACTAACGTAGGTTTCAAAGTTGTATTTACCTTCTAAACCTTTAATTTGATCAATAATTGATTGTTTCTCTTTAGGTGCACGACCACTTACTTGTAAAATTGCTAATACAAGAGAATTAAATTCATGACCTAATGGAATTCCGGCAAACGTTACGCCAGCTTCTTCATCAGGTTTGCTGACTGAGAAGCTTGGTGTACGTTTTAATTCTTTTTCTACGATTGTTATATGTTCAGACATTTCAGCGATTTCATCTAAAAGTTCTTTAAGTTCTTTAGATTTGTCGTCAGAACCGATACTAGCTCTGAATTCTACATCGCCTTCCATTAGTCCTAAAAGTTGTTGCAATTGTTGTTTTAAATCAGCATTAAGCATTCTTTAATGCCTCCTTAAATTTTACCTACTAAGTCTAATCCTGGTTGTAATGATTCAGAACCTTCTTCCCATTTAGCTGGGCATACTTCACCTGGATGTTGACGTACATATTGAGCGGCTTTGATTTTATTTACTAATGTGCTTGCGTCACGGCCAATACCATCTGCATTAATTTCAGCTGCTTGAACAACGCCGTCTGGATCAATGATGAAAGTACCACGTTGAGCTAAACCAGCTTCTTCATCTAATACATCAAAATTACGAGTGATTGTTTGAGAAGGGTCACCGATCATTTGATATTGGATTTTACTGATTGCATCTGAATGATCATGCCAAGCTTTGTGTACGAAATGAGTATCAGTTGATATTGAGAATACATTTACACCTAAGTCTTGTAATTTATCATATTGGTTTTGTAAATCTTCTAATTCAGTTGGGCATACGAATGAGAAGTCAGCTGGGTAGAAACATACTACGCTCCAAGAACCTTTTAAATCATCTTGGCTTACTTCTTTGAATTCGTCTTTTTTAGGATCATAAGCTTGCGCTGTGAATGGTAGAATTTCTTTATTGATTAATGACATAACTTAAATTCCTCCTGATTATCATGAATATTAATTAGAACTACATAATAATTATTGCTTGTTTATAATAATTCTAATTTCTTAAATATTATTATTACATGCTACTTCTTATTCGTCAACTTAATGCACTTATAACTATTGAAATGTTGATTTAACATTGTTCAAATAGGTTTTTTGAATCATATGTTGAGAAAGTAAATATGTGTTTAAGTTTTAGTGTTTACTTTGAAAATGTTATTTTAAAAGTGCTTATGAATATCAATTAACTTTTTCCATTCTCAACTAAACATATGTTTTTGATAATAAATAATATGAATAATTAAAAAGACGGAATAGAAATCAACATTAATGATGAAGGTTTCATATCCCGTTCAACAATGGCTAATGTATGGGTTAGTTCTTTATAACTTAAATAGTCAGTTAATCAATAACTTTAACTGTGACAGATCCTACTCTATCATAGTCAGCAGTATAAGTACCTTCTTCTAAATTTAAAGGAGAAATGAAGGTTCCAGATGAAATAAATTGTCCTCTTTTTAATGATTTACCATGAGAATGTAATTTTTTGTTTAACCATTTTACTGATTCAATTGGGTTGCCAAGCACTTCACTAGAGTGACCTGTTTCAATTTGGTTATCATCCTTGAATAACTTTAAATTAATATCAGCAAATGCCTCGTAATCAAGAGGTGTGATACGTTCACCAACCACAATAAGTCCAGTAGCTGTATTATCAGAAATTAAATCACCTAAAGTGAAATTTGGGAACCAATCTTTATAACGTGCATCGGGAATTTCGATGCCTGGTGCGACTTTTACGCTTTCTAATATCGTTTGTGTATCAGCATCTTCAGGTAAATCCGCAGTTAATTCGAAAATAATTTCAGGCTCCAATAGTGGTGCAAATAACGTTGTAAGAGACACACCATGACCGTTTTCTACGACTTGATGAGATAAAATAGTACCGTATGCTGGTTCATTAGTGTTAGCAATTGCTTGAGTTGCAGCACTCGTCATACTAACTTTATAACCTTTAATAGGTACATTCTTCTCGGCTTGAATTTGATGGATAAGATCATCTTGTGTTTTGTAAGCTTCTGGTTCAGTTAGATTATATGTTTTGCTTACAAATTCGATAGGTTCTTTTGAAATGTATGCTTGAAATAAGGCATTTGATACTTCTTTGTTTGCTTGACTCATGATATCTCTCCTTAAATATCTGAAAATTGTTACTATTATGATAACTATAAAATTATTATCATGCAAATGTTTTACGGAAGATAGTTAAACCTTTATAAAAGCAAAATGAAATATAAATTGTTACGATGTAATAAATAGACTTGAAGGAGTAGATACCATGTCAGACTATGTTTACGATTTGATGAAAAAACACCACTCAGTGAGACAATTTAAAGATAAAGCACTAAGTGATGAAACAGTTCAAAAGTTAGTAGAAGCAGGGCAAAGCGCATCAACGTCAAGTTACTTACAAACATACTCAATTATAGGTGTAGATGATCCTGAAATTAAAAAACAATTGAAAGAAGTTTCAGGACAGCCATATGTTGTCGATAATGGCTATTTATTTGTATTTGTTTTAGATTATTATCGTCATAATTTAATAAATGAAAATGTAGACTTTGATATGCAAACGTCTTTTGAATCGGCAGAAGGATTATTGGTAGGAGCTATTGATGTAGCATTAGTTTCTGAAAATGTTGCTTTAGCTGCTGAGGATATGGGTTATGGTATTGTTTACTTAGGTTCACTACGAAATGATGTTGCGCGTGTCAAAGAAATTTTAGATTTACCTGAATATGCTTTTCCATTATTTGGAATGGCTGTTGGCGAGCCAGCAGATGATGAAAATGGTGCACCTAAGCCACGTTTACCGTTTGAGCATGTATTTCATAAAAACGTTTATAATAGCAATGCTAAAGAACAAAGAGAAGCTATTCAGAAATATGATGAGAAAATCAGTGAGTATTATAAAGAACGTACGAATGGAAAGCGTCAAGAAACATGGTCACAACAAGTTGCTGGGTTCTTAAGTGGTAAAACACGTTTAGATATGTTGGAAGAGCTAAATAAATCTAGGTTAATGAAAAAATAAGCTATTAATAAAAAAGCGTAGCTAATGGTTACAATTGTTCGAAATAAACATTGTAATGTTTTAGCTACGCTTTTTTTAAATATTAATTTGTTGATAAATCTCCATATTCATTTGAATTGAATTTATCTTTATCCATATTACCTGTAAGTTTTGCAGTTCCAGTACCTGCTAATATTGAATCATTAACGTTAAGGGCAGTACGTCCCATATCGATAATTGGTTCTATTGAAATAAGTACCCCTGCAAGTGCAACTGGTAGATTTAAAGTTGATAATACTAAGATAGATGCGAAAGTTGCACCACCGCCGACACCAGCTACACCAAATGAACTGATTATAACAACGCCAATTAATGTAAGAATAAATGGTAAATCAATATCTACATTTGCAACTGGTGCTACCATAATGGCTAACATAGCAGGATAAATTCCCGCACAACCATTTTGACCTATTGATAAGCCGAATGATGCTGAGAAATTAGCGATACCATCTGGTACACCTAATCGTTGTGTTTGAGTTTGAATGTTTAAAGGTAATGCACCAGCGCTTGAGCGAGAAGTAAATGCAAATATAAGCACTTCTAAAGTTTTCTTAACGTAACGCACTGGATTGATTCCCATTACTGCTAATAATATTAAATGGATAATGTACATTGTGATTAATGCTGCATAAGATGCAATCATAAATTTACCTAAGGTCCATATCGCTTGAAAATCACTCGTAGCGATTGTAGATGCCATAATCGCGATGATACCATATGGTGTTAGTCTTAAAACGAATGTAACGATAGACATTACTAATGCGTATATAGCATCGATGCCGCGTTTTAACAAACTACCACTTTCTGGTTGTTTGCGAGCAACACGTAAATATGCAAATCCTACAAAGATTGCAAAGATAACCACTGCAATTGTAGAAGTTGTTCTCTGACCAGTGAAATCTAAGAATGGATTGCTAGGTAATAATTCAAGAATTTGCTGTGGTAACGTATTAGCAGTCAGATCTTTAGCTTGGCTACTAATTTCGCTTCCTCTTGAGTTTTCTGCACTACCTAAATCAATGCTTGAGGCATCAAGTCCAAATACAATGGCATAAAAAATTCCTACTATAGCAGCAATAGCTACAGTACCAATTAAAAACATAAAAATATAAGTACCAATTTTAGCGAATTTATCACCAATTTGTATTTTACTGAATGCTGACACAATTGAAATGAATATAAGTGGCATTACAATCATTTGTAACAAAGCCACATACCCGTCTCCCACAATACTAAACCAGTCAGTAGTTGTTTCAAGTACTTTGGAGTTTGCTCCATAAATAAGATGTAACGCTATACCAAACACAATTCCCAACCCTAATGCGGTAAATACTCTTTTAGGGAATGAGACGTGCTTTCTAGCCATTATGAATAACCCAATTAAAAACAATATCATAACGACAATATTAATAACTGTAAAAAAAGTCCCCATAATTAGTCTCCTTTGAATATTCTAATTCCGACATACTTAATAAGGAAAATACTATTTATTTTATATTTCAATAGCTTGAAATAAAAAGTATAAATTATAAGTTTTTGAAAACACACAATAGTTAATTGAATTAAAATAATTTAAAGATTTAAATCGTTAATCATATTAATATAGAAACGAAAAAAGGTGAGACAATGAATTCAAAATGAATTCTGTCTCACCTTTGTATAAAGAGTTAGTATTGCGACAAATAGGTCCTGTTACCAATCATTAAATAATTGAAATCTTTATAAATTAAATAATCTCGCAAAGAAACCTTTATTCTCATCATTAGTTCTATTAAGAGAAGATTGCGTTTTAATATCTTCTTTTAATGTATCGATAGATTGTTGATTATTATCATTAATTTCTTTAACTAAACTATTTTTAGTGTATTCAGATTGCTCTTTTTGAGCTGTTTGGATGGCTTCTTGTGAATTTTGAATAGCCAATAATGATTGATTGTGAGTATCTAATTTTTCAGTGATTTGATTTTGAAGTTCTTTTAATTCCGTTTGTTGTTGGTGAACTTGGCTAATCATTTGACCGAGCATTTGACGTTCTTCGCGCATTTTTTGAATTTCTGTGCGTAATTCTTCTACCAATTGTGTAGCACCTTGATCAGCAGGTAGTTGTTCATTATCTTCTTTGACAATCACTTGTAAGAAGTCTTTTTCTTTTTCAAGCTCTTCAAAAGCTAAATCATAACTATTCGTTTGTTTTACTTTTTCAGCGATATCTTGGAAAAGTTCGATATCTTCTTCTTTAAAGTCAGTAGCTTCACGGCCACGATATTCTGTCTTACTAAGTTGATAGCCACGTTCTTCTAAGTGTTGGACTATCTTACGGACTTGTTTTTCACTTAGTTCGACACGCTGAGCGAATTCTTTGGTTAACATAGCTGAAAGTCCTTTCGTTCTTTGATTTATGTACACTGACGTTTGTCTTCTGTCAGTGAAACGTCAGTCTAACCTCAAATATTAGTTTAACCCTTTATATCGCTCATTTCAAGTGTTCCTAATGGGGTAGGCGTAAATTCATTTTGACTAATAAAGGATAAATAATATCTCGAGAAATGCCGTTAGCAAACACATATTTTAAAATGTAATTTGATTTAACACTTGCTGGATAGATATCTTTTGTTAATTCTATATTTGATTTAATGAATAAGTCTACTTTAAAAGGCGAGTCAATTTTTGAATAGTTAGGATGTATATATTCAATTTCACTTTGTCGTTCAAAGCCGTTTGATAATAATAATTGTTGGCGTTGAGTTAAAGCTTGTTGATTGATGTCTTTTAATGGATGATTCGTCTTAGGAACTTCCACCATTACAAAATTAATATCACGAGAATGAACTTTATTAGAAAGTTGATTTAATTGATGTTCTATTTCTTGAAGTGTATTAATTAGGACATCTTCATAATTTGGTGTATCATTGGCGATTAAATGTATTAAAAATGCCGAATTTGTTGTTGCTTCATAATGTGCCGTTGCTAAACTAATAATCTCATCATCTTGTATGCCCACAAGAAATACGTAATCATTTTCGGTCTTATTATTTTTTAAGGATCTTTCAATAATATAGCTATCTTCATAGAAATTCACATCTAATTGTTGATTATAAAAAGTGATTGCTTTGTCATAATATTCATCTTTTATTGATTGAATTACGTGAAAATTCATTATGTCACCCCCACGATAGTTTGTTTAAGTATAGCATATTTAAACATTTTGACGTCATTGTTAAAAAGATATTGAGATTGAAAAAAACCGTAAAATGAACTTAAAACTACGTTCATTTCACGGTCTCAAAGTTTAAAATGAATATTGATTATGATTTAGGACCTTTAGATTCGTTTGCATAATGTGTAATATCAATTTCTTCATAAGCTGAGTTATTTTCCTCAACTTCGTCGTGTGAAGAGTTATCTTTGTTGGCAATTACTAAAAATTTACCATCTAAAATATCTTTTTTGTATTTTTCTGTTTGCTCTTCAGATAATTCATAACGAGCTAAAACGGCTTCTTCGCCATCCTCACCAGTTAATAATTTAGACATACGGTCACTAAAAGAACCACTTGTAGCAATTAAAGTAACTTGAGAATCATGGAAATCATCTAAATGTAATTTACTTTTACTTACAACGACTAATTCATTTTCTGAGTATCCTTCAGCTTTTTTCTTATCAATAACGTTATAAATCTCATCTTGCTTGTCTAATACGGTAAAATCTGCCATATTAATCGCCCTCCATCTTTTCGTCCTACTTTTAATAAAAGTATACCCTTAAGAATATTTATAAAACTCAACTATAGTTATTATATAATTAATTAAGAATGGTTTACAAATAGTGATGAACAATATTTAGTTAAACGCTTACACTTGAAAATATTATTATGAAAGGGCTTGTAACAATTTCTATCATATTGAAAATAAAGCAAAAGTTTGCTATTATCGTTAAATAATTTATATTACTCATATAATCTAAAGAATATGGCTTTAGAAGTTTCTACCATGTTGCCACAAACGACATGACTATGAGTTCAGACTCAATACATAAAAGAGCAAGTTTTATTTAAATAGCTATCTAGAATACTATATAAAAGTTGTTTAGCTTTGGAGGTTGTATATTCACCCACTTCATCCTATGAGGTAAAACAAATTTAAAATTATAAAGTGTTTGAAGAAGAATACATTTAAATATACGGCTTCTTGAAATTTCAAAATACTATGTATTGCCTGTACGCTCATGGATCCTGAAACTTTTTCGCAAAGTTTGAGGCTTTTTTTGTATACAAATTTAGGAGGTTTTGACGTGGAATCGCTTAGACAGAAAGTCAAAGAAGATGGCGTAGTAATTGACGAAAAAATATTGAAAGTGGATGGTTTTTTAAATCATCAAATCGATGCAAAATTGATGCATGAAGTAGGCAAAACATTTTATGAGCAATTTAAAGATAAAGGTGTCACAAAGATTTTGACAATCGAGGCTTCAGGCATTGCTCCAGCTATTATGGCATCTTTACATTTTGATGTTCCTTGTTTATTTGCTAAAAAGGCTAAACCAAGTACGTTGAAAGATGGCTTTTATAGTACCGATATTCATTCTTTTACAAAGAATAAAACAAGTACGGTTATTGTTTCGGAAGAATTTCTAAATGAGAATGATACGGTTTTAATTATTGATGATTTCTTAGCCAACGGTGATGCTTCACTTGGGTTATATGATATTGCGCAACAAGCTAAAGCTAAAACGGTTGGTATTGGTATTGTTGTTGAAAAGAGTTTCCAAGATGGTAGACAAAGATTAGAAGAGGCAGGTTTAAACGTTTCTTCATTATGTAAAGTGGCTTCATTAAAAGGAAACCAAGTGACACTACTAGGTGAAAATGAATGAAGACGTTCATTTTAAGTTTACAACACTTATTAGCAATGTATGCCGGAGCGATATTAGTACCAATTATTGTTGGTACCAGTCTTAAATTTACGCCGGAACAAATTGCGTATTTAGTCACAGTGGATGTTTTTATGTGTGGTGTAGCAACATTTTTACAAGCTAACAAAGTGACAGGTACAGGATTACCCATTGTACTAGGATGTACATTTACTGCGGTAGCACCTATGATTTTAATCGGTCAAACGAAGGGCTTGGATGTGCTATATGGTTCATTGTTTGTATCAGGTATTTTAGTTGTTATTATTGCACCATTCTTCTCTTATTTAGTTAAATTCTTTCCACCTGTCGTAACTGGAAGTGTGGTTACAATTATAGGAATTAATTTAATGCCAGTAGCAATGAATTATTTAGCTGGTGGAGAAGGTGCTAAAGACTATGGAAATCCTAAAAATTTAATTTTAGGAGGCGCTACATTAGTCATTATTCTTATTTTACAAAGATTTACGAAGGGGTTCTTAAAATCCATTGCGATTTTAATCGGACTAGTTGCAGGTACAATATTGGCAAATGTGCTTGGCTTAGTAGATGTTAAGCAAGTGGGAGAAGCTTATTGGTTAGGAATACCTCAACCATTTCGTTTTTCTGGTTTTGGTTTTGATTTAGGTGCGATACTTGTATTTACAATTGTAGCCATCGTAAGTTTAATAGAATCGACAGGTGTATATCATGCACTAAGTGAAATTACTGGTAAAAAGTTGGAAAGAAAAGATTTTCGTAAAGGTTACACTGCGGAAGGTCTTGCTATTGTATTAGGATCAATTTTTAACTCATTTCCTTATACGGCATACTCTCAAAATGTTGGACTAGTATCTTTATCAGGTGCTAAGAAAAACAATGTCATTTACGGCATGGTTATTTTACTTTTAATATGTGGTTGTATTCCTAAATTAGGTGCATTAGCTAATATCATCCCATTACCTGTATTAGGCGGTGCAATGATTGCAATGTTTGGTATGGTTATGGCTTATGGTGTTAGCATTTTAGGACATATTGATTTTAAAAATCAAAATAATTTACTAATTATTGCAGTATCCGTAGGTTTAGGTACAGGCATTAGTGCAGTACCTCAAGCATTTAAAGCGTTAGGTGAGCAATTTGCTTGGCTAACTCAAAATGGCATTGTACTAGGTGCTATTTCAGCAATTATTCTTAATTTCTTTTTTAATGGTCTAAAGTATAAACAAAGCGAAGAAAATGTGAAATAATAGAAATAACTATATAAAAAATGGAGGCTGTATTATCAATGTGGGAAAACAAGTTTGCTAAAGAATCTTTAACGTTTGACGATGTTTTATTAATTCCAGCTGCATCAGATGTGTTACCTAGTGATGCGGATCTTAGTGTTGAATTATCAGAACGAATTAAATTAAATATTCCAGTTATATCAGCTGGTATGGATACAGTAACCGAGTCTAAAATGGCCATCGCAATGGCACGTCAAGGTGGTCTAGGTGTCATTCATAAGAATATGGGCATCGAAGAGCAAGCTGAAGAAGTTCAAAAAGTTAAACGCTCAGAAAACGGTGTAATTACAAACCCATTCTACTTAACGCCAGACGAAAGTGTGTATGAAGCAGAAGCTTTAATGGGTAAATATCGTATTTCAGGTGTACCAATTGTTAGTGATAAAGAATCAAGAGAGCTAGTAGGTATTCTAACTAATCGTGATTTACGTTTTATTGAAGACTTTTCAATCAAAATTTCTGACGTTATGACTAAAGAAAACTTAATTACAGCTCCTGTAGGCACTACATTAGATGAAGCCGAAACAATTCTTCAAGAACACAAAATTGAAAAACTACCTTTAGTTGAAAATGGTCGTTTAGAAGGTTTAATTACAATTAAAGATATTGAAAAAGTGCTTGAATTCCCTCACGCAGCAAAAGATGCGCATGGACGTTTACTAGCTGCTGCAGCTATCGGTACATCTAAAGATACAGAAATTCGTGCTCAAAAATTAGTCGAAGCTGGCGTAGATGCATTAATTATCGATACAGCACATGGTCACTCTAATGGCGTTATTCAAGAAGTTAAAAAAATGAAAGAAAAATATCCAGAGATTACAATCGTAGCTGGTAACGTAGCCACTGCTGAAGCTACACGTGCATTGTTTGAAGCTGGTGCTGACGTCGTTAAAGTTGGTATTGGACCAGGATCAATTTGTACAACACGTGTCGTAGCTGGTGTAGGTGTGCCTCAAATTACTGCGATTTATGATTGTGCTACTGAAGCTCGTAAATTTGGTAAAGCAATCATAGCGGATGGTGGTATTAAATTCTCTGGTGACATTATTAAAGCATTAGCTGCTGGTGGACATGCAGTAATGTTAGGAAGCTTATTAGCTGGTACTGAAGAAAGCCCAGGCGCAACTGAAGTATTCCAAGGCAGACAATATAAAGTTTACCGTGGTATGGGTTCTTTAGGCGCTATGGAAAAAGGATCAAACGACCGTTACTTCCAAGAAGACAAAACGCCTAGAAAATTTGTCCCTGAAGGTATTGAAGGACGTACTGCATATAAAGGTCCTTTACAAGATACAATTTATCAACTTATGGGTGGCGTAAGAGCTGGTATGGGTTATACAGGTTCACCTGATTTAAAAACACTACGTGATGAAGCACAATTCACACGTATGGGCCCTGCTGGTTTAGCAGAAAGCCATCCACATAACGTACAAATTACAAAAGAATCACCAAACTATTCATTTTAATTTAAATCAAGTGTGATGAAGTCAATTTGTTAGAAAGAATGGGGAGCACTTTTCATTTTAAATGTGATTGTCATAGAGGTTGTTCACTTTTAAGAAGAATCTAAAAGCAATGCATTGTGGGAAGTGTCTCTCTATTGTTTACATAAAATTCAATTAAAAGGAGATTCACAATTATGGAAATGGCTCAAGAGCAAGAGTTGATTCTTGTCTTAGACTTTGGTAGTCAGTACAATCAATTGATTACGCGTCGTATTCGTGAAATGGGCGTATACAGTGAATTACATGATCACGAAATTACGGTTGATGAAATTAAACGTATGAATCCTAAAGGTATTATTCTTTCAGGTGGTCCGAATTCAGTATATGAGGAAGGTTCATTCACTATCGACCCTGAAATTTATAATTTAGGCATTCCTGTACTAGGTATTTGTTATGGTATGCAGTTGACGACTAAACTTTTAGGCGGAAAAGTTGAACGCGCTAATGAACGTGAGTATGGTAAAGCAATTATTAATGCAAAATCAGATGAGTTATTCTTTGGGTTACCAGCTGAACAAACTGTATGGATGAGTCATTCTGATAAAGTAATTGAAATTCCAGACGGATTTGAAGTGATTGCGGATAGTCCAAGTACAAGTTATGCAGCAATTGAAGACAAAGAACGCCGAATTTACGGTGTTCAATTCCACCCTGAAGTACGTCATACAGAATACGGTAATGATTTATTAAGAAACTTCGTACGCCGTGTGTGTGAATGCACAGGCGAATGGACAATGGAAAACTTTATCGATATCGAAGTTGAAAAAATCCGTAAACGCGTTGGAGATCGCAAAGTATTATGTGCGATGAGCGGGGGCGTAGACTCATCAGTTGTAGCTGTCTTATTACATAAAGCGATTGGCGATCAATTGACATGTATCTTTGTTGACCATGGTTTACTTCGTAAAGGCGAAGGTGACATGGTTATGGAACAATTTGGTGAAGGTTTCGATATGAATATTATTCGTGTGAACGCACAGGAACGTTTCATGGATAAATTAAAAGGTGTATCTGATCCAGAACAAAAACGTAAAATTATTGGTAATGAATTTGTATATGTGTTTGATGATGAAGCGGCAAAATTAACTGACGTTGATTTCTTAGCACAAGGTACGCTTTACACTGACGTCATCGAATCAGGTACTAAAACTGCACAAACTATCAAATCTCACCATAACGTAGGTGGATTACCTGAAGATATGGAATTTGAACTTATTGAGCCGATTAACACGTTATTTAAAGATGAAGTGCGTGCATTAGGTATAGAATTAGGCATTCCTGAACATTTAGTGTGGAGACAGCCTTTCCCAGGTCCAGGTTTAGGAATCCGTGTATTAGGTGAAATTACTGAAGATAAATTAGAAATCGTACGAGAATCAGATGCGATTTTACGTGAAGTTGTGCGTGAGGAAGGCCTTGAGAGAGACATTTGGCAATATTTCACAGTACTTCCTGGCATTCAATCTGTAGGTGTTATGGGAGACTATCGTACGTATGATCATACTGTAGGTATTCGTGCAGTTACATCTATTGACGGTATGACAAGTGACTTCGCCCGCATTGATTGGGAAGTCCTACAAAAAATCTCAAGTCGTATCGTAAACGAAGTAGACCACGTTAACCGCGTAGTCTATGACATCACTTCTAAGCCACCAAGCACTATAGAGTGGGAATAATAACATAAAATGAAGAAACCTCTTAGGCATAGGCTTAAGAGGTTATTTTTGTGGTTTTGAAATTATAAAAAGGGCAGAAAAAGGGCGAAGTGTGAGGAAAAGCAGTTATTATTTATCTTTTTTTGATTGTCTATTTCTATTTATGTATTTTTCGTCACATGTCCTACGCCCATCAATATGTAACGAAAGACTATCTCTTATGTCTGCACCTAGCGAATCGAGTACGAAGTCGATTCCTTCGGTTCTCGCTAACTTTGCAGCAGGTACAAAGTCACTATCTCCTGCGATTAAAACGATTTTATCTACTAGCTTTTTATAAGATAAGGTGGCAATATCTAAACCGATTTTCATGTCCACACCTTTTTGAACTAATGATAATGCAAAGTCCTTCTCGTCTAATTCATTTATTTCTTTATTGCCTTTCATTAATTTTTTAGTGCTAGTATGTTTGAGATTATAATGCACAGTAGCCTCGTTTAACTCTCCTAATCTCAATGCTACTTTACGTTTTTTTGATATCTCTTTAAAAAAATCTTCAGTCCATTGCTTTGTTTCGCTTTTAGTAAAGTCGATAGTCGTTTGTTTTAATGGGTGGAATACTTGTTTATCAATAGGAGGACAATCATAGTAAAAAATTCTATATAAGTCTGCATATACATCTGTTCCAAAATGTGTTTCTTTTAAATGTCGATTACAGTATTTATATAACTCATCTGCTCTTTCTTTTGCTGTAACTTTTCCGAATACATTTTGACTTCTTTTTCGATAGTATCCTCCATCGACTAGTACGGCTATTTTCATCAATAATTTCCCCTTAAAATAAAAATTCATACAAAAAACCCATGATTTCGCCCATCCCCTTATGGTGGGGTGTCTACTCTCATGGGTTGAGTTAACTTATTTATAGATAAATATTAGCACCTTTAATGATAAGAGTCAACGATTTATCTCCCAACCATTTCTAATTTATTCATCATATCTTTATCCATTTGCTCAGTTACATGACTATATATCTGTAATGTTGTTTTATGGTCTGTGTGACCTACACGATCCATTATTGCACGCAGTGATACACCTAACTGTGATAATAAGGATATATGACTGTGGCGCAAACTGTGGCTTGTTACATGTTTTTCTATCCCTATATTTTGTGTAGCTATTTGTATGTTTCTGTTTATTGATGTAAGAGGTAGAGGGTTACCTCTATGACTTGTAAATATAAAACCTCTATCAACATACATGTTTTCCCATTGTGTCGCTCTCTTATTTTCCAACATAACCTTACGCAAAATATCGCAACTTCTAGTAGTTAAAGATATAGTGCGATATGATGATGTTGTTTTTGTAGTATCTTTGAAACCTATTTTGTTACCATCTTTACGCCAGTGTATAGTGCCATCAATGAGAAGTTTCTTATTTTCAAAATCAATATTATCGGGTTGAATTGCTAAGAGTTCGCCAATACGCATGCCATTTAATGCTTGAAATTCAACTATGTAAGCAGTAAATAAGTATGATCTTTTCATATAACTAGCACGCTTTTTATTTGCTATGCGTTTTAATTCTTCAGCAATAGCCAGAATTTCAGTCATTTCTAAATAATTCTCACGTTTAGCTTTAATTTCTTCTCTTGTAGTCGCTTTTTTAGGCATAACAACATCATCTATGTATGATATATCAGTGATGTTATATTTCTTTTGAGTATATCGAAGTATATTTTTGATGATACTTAAATCGTCTTTAACTACTTTATGGCTTAGTCCATCTTTTAATGATGAGTTAATTAAATCTTGTATAACTTTAGCATTCATATTTTGAACAAGAATATCTTTGTCTATATTTCTTTTGATGTGAGCAACCTTATAGCTTTTAGTAGTGATAGTTGACTGTTTAGATCCAGATATTATTTTGTAATGTTCAAACCACTCATCACATGTAGCATGGAAAGTTAGCGTCTTGAGTGTAGTAGGTGTCTTGTCATTTACCTTTGCCTCTATACGCTCATTTAAACGCTTTTGAGCCTCTTTCTGTGATTGCTTACCATTCTTATTAAGTACCACGCTAACACGTCTCCATTTAGCAGTGAGTGGATCTTTATACTTCTCATAATAGCGATATTTAGTTTCACCATGTTTATTAGTAAATTTCTCATGCCACATGCTATCCCTCCTAAAAAGGTAAAAAAATAATAAGGG
>NZ_KV840169.1:321-10261 GCF_001839115.1 Staphylococcus sp. HMSC62B09 | reverse complement strand
CCTAAAAAGGTAAAAAAATAATAAGGGTAGGCGAGCTACCCTAAATTAAAGATTGCTAAATTTTCTTTTTATTTTTCTTTTATCGTCAAACGGTAATACTTCAACATTATACCGTGATAGCATAGTTGCTACTGAATCACTTATTTCATCTTCATTTTCCGTAATAATGTTTAATCTTGCATTAGAATCGTACATTTTGCTTCTATATTCTTCAACATCTTCCCAATCAAAAAGGAGATTTTTTGCACTATTTTTATTAATCTGTTTAATGGTTTTTACATATTCTGTGGTTTTACCTGGAAAAACTGCCTCAAAGTTATGAGTGAGCTTTGATTTACCTTCAACTTTAAACTCAATGAAGACGTTTGGATAAGTCTCACGATTTTTTAAAAAATATTGTATCACTTCATCTCTGAATAGAGATTTTATATTATCTTTCTTTAAAATAGCTAAATTGCTTATCTCCGAAATAGCTAAAACATAATCATGTATGGCTTGAGGTAGTTTTTTTCTGTCAATATATTGTTGTATTTTTTTATTTTCCAGAACTAAATTGTTACTTTCGATTATATTTTTAAGGAACTGATACTTTTTTTGTTTTTTATGACTAGTTAAATCTATGCCTAATTGCTCCAAATTCCATAGCGTCTCACCATAATCTGTCAATAGATAATTATCAATGTTATTAGAGATGTTAACTGAAATCGAATCACCAAAATAATCTACAATTGGTGAATAGAATTCAATACTTTCATTTTCTAAAGGTACGAATTTAGATTCTTTTTTTAAATAGTTAAAGTAATCTTCGCTAATAGATTTAATTTCATTGTCATTCATAGTATCACCACCCTAATTGAAATTTAGTTTCGATATAAATTTTATCATTATGATTAGTATTAGTATATCTTAAAACGGAGAATAATTGTTTTACGAAATCTGAACTATCTTCAAAAATTTTATAAGGTAATGGGTAGGCTACCATATGTGTTGATAAGTCATTTTTCTTTTTATATTCTTCTTCAGAAAAAATATTAATTCTATTTCCTCTGACTATATGGTTGTTTGAATTTTTGTGAAAACCATCATTTAAATTGATTCTTAACAAACATGTATTATATTGAGTTTCTCTAAAATTCAAAGTAGCTTTCCCAGGTCTTATAAAATAATTTAAAATAAATTTTGTGGGTATTTTTGGAGAAGTAATATTTATTTCGCCTTTGCAGTTTTCTTCTAATTTTATATTGTATTGTTCCAATATTTCTTTACTTAAAAATAATAAATCATTTACCTCTTTATCTGTTAATTTTAACTCCATCTCTCAACCTCCTTTATTTATGTTGAAAAAATAGAATACAATTAATCAATCAACTTTATTTCATCTTCATCGTAAGCATCAACAGAGTGAGAAAGGTAAGCATGTGTTTTTAAAATCAATTTATTAGGATTAGTTTTAAATTCTAGTTCATGAATATTAAAATGGAAATGTTCAATTTCTTTGGTATTTTCACATATACTACGGTCTACGTGTAAAGTAAATGTTTGTAATTCGTTATCTAAAATAGGAAATTGACTTCGCTCATCGGGATTATCATATCTTTCAATTAATGTAAGCTCAATCTGATTAATAGTTTGTTCAGATGCGCCGCTTTCTATGACCACGCTTCCGTCCAATATACCATTACTATGAACTTGTTGTGTTTTTAACACAGTGTCTATTTCTAATGATTCTATACCTATTGAAGTTAATAATTTTTCGAACATTTTAATTCCTCCTTAATTTATATTAAAGCGCCACTAGAATGGTGAAATAATTAATCTGTGAAATATTATTTTAGTTCTTTTTCAATTTTTTCACCCTTAGCTCTACCTTTATCATCCACTTCAGTTTTAGGATCTTTCCTTTTCTTTGTGCTATCTTCCACATCTTTAGTATCACATGCTCCTAAAATTAATGTGCTTGCGAAAATTAATGCTAAGAATTTTTTCATTATGCATCCCTCCCTTGTTTATATATTTATATTAAACCGCCACTAGGACGCTAAAAGATAAGTTTTATATTCCTAAATAATGCGAAGATAAATACTGCACAAGGTAACCCATTAAGCAAAGCACCCCAATTGCAATAAAAATAATAGATATAGTTCTACAGTTATTTTTATAATATAAACCTTCATTTTGAGCTAAAAAGAAACTTAATATATACAAAATGGCACTTATTAAAAATATAATAATGATGAGTATTAACATAAAATCCTCCTTTATTTATATTATTATTCTTTCTCCAATCCTATAATTAGCATTATCACTACTGAAATAAGCATGAACGGTACAAAAATAGAAGTTACTAAAAACCCACCAATCATGATTAGATAAAATTCATCAATTTTGTATTTACCAAATTTCATAATGTCCTCCTAATTATTTGTATTTTAATGTTATGTGTTAAAAGAGTCATTATTATAAGCAAATTCTTGATGCCACATGTGAGTGAGCCTCCTTTTACTTAATCTTGTGGTCCATATTGATTTTCTACTGCTTGATTTAAAATTTGGGAAGCTTGTTGTTGTCTATTCATCATTTCACTTTCACTAATTTTCCCATTTTCATAATCTTCGTTAGCTTGTCTTTCGATTTCAGTTTTACGGTCTAGGGCGTTAGAAACTTCACCATGTATATACTGATCATCAATCTCTGTATTTTTAGGTAACTTTACATTTTGATTAGGTTGTTGAGTTTGATTATAGTTTTGGTTATTTTGCTGTTGTTGTGGAGTTTGTTGAGTGTTATTAGCTTGTTGTGTTTGTTGTTGAGAATGAACTTGTTCACTTGAAGCAGTTTCTTGTGTAGTTTGTTCTTCAGTAGAGCTATCTTCTTGTGTAGACTTGTTATCTTCGTTTTCTTGTGTTTTCTTTTCTTCTTTAGACTTTTTATCCTCTTTAGTTTTCTTTTCTTTTTTATCATCAGCTTTCTTTTCAGTAGTACTTTCTGCCTTTTTATTCTCATCTTCCTTAGCGTCATCTTGACTACAAGCACTTAAAACAAGCGTAGCTGCAAATAATGTTCCTAGTAATTTTTTCATATGTATGCTCCCTAATTTTTATTACCCTTTATATTCGTTTTTCTATAGTGTATTAGAAATTGTTCGTCACGCTTTACTGTTAAATGATTGCACATAAATTTAATTAAATATAGTTACCTAAACTAATTTATCGTCATCATGTATTATCATAGCTAATTCTTCTAAAGTTAAATTATTTATTGAATTTGATAAAAGGTGTAATTTATCTTCTTGTTTTCTCACATGGTTATTCAAAATCTCTTCATTTTCAATAGAATTTAATAAATCAGGATTCTCAACTAATTCTTGAAAAACAATTGTATTAATAGCTGCATAGATTTTATTAATCATTCTTTCTGTTAACGGTATAGTAGCCAGAGATTCACCTTCAATTTCTTTTTTAACATCGTAAACAAGTGGTTTACATTCTTCTAGAATGTAATTCAATTTAAAATATGAGTATTCTAAAACTTCAATTTTTCCTAATCCGTTTTCTTTAATTCTTCCAGATTTAAGCAACCATTTGTATACTTCACTATCTTTTTCAACTTGATGAGTTTTACCAGTAGCAGTTGCTAATTTATTGAATAAATCCTTGTTACCATCTGGATCAAGTATTTCGCTTATTTTTTTTAAAACTTCTCTAGAAGGAGTAGCTTTATTATTCTCGATTTTACTTAGATATGCATGAGATAAATTTGTTTTTTTACCTAATTCAACAAGCGTCATATTTTTTTGTTTTCTATAACTTTGTATTAATCTTCCATGAGAGTCACTCATTGCAAATAATTCCATTTTTCTACCTCCTCCTTATTATTGTAACAAAAAAAGTTAAATTTAGTATTAAATTAAAAAAATGTTCTTGAAATGTTCCTAAAATAGTTATATTATGTATTTGTAATCAAAAATGTAACCCTATCTAGTTACATTATGAGGGGAGTGAGAAAATGAATATAAAACCAAAAACAGAAATTATAAAATTATTAATGTTTAAAAAAGGACATTCACTTAGAAGTTTTTCTATCGCTAATAATTTATCAGCACCTTATTTAAGTGATGTATTAAACCTCAAAGTAATTCCTAGTGGAAAATACGCTAAAAAAATTGCTAATGGTTTAAATGTAGAAATAAGTGAAATTTTTGAAATTGAACAAAAAGAGGAGGCATAAAAATGGCACATACTAAATTACAAGATTTACCAACTAAACAGAATACTGCACTTGAAGAAAAGCAAATCGTATTTCCAGTGAAATACGCAAAGCCAAAATTAATCTGTGAAATTTTCAATATTAGTTATTCAACTTTCTACCGACTTCTAAAGTCTTACGAAGATGACAATTTAGGTATTGAAGATATGTATATCGACATTAGTAGCACGCTAACGCTTGTGAACGTAGAACAGTTTGAAAAGTATTTGAAAGCAAAACACAAAAAATATTTATAAAAAGATTGAAGGTGGGATAACATGGCCAAATTTTTATTCAAACTAATGTTAATTTCAGTAATTTCATTCCTTAGTGGTTGGCTTTTAGGAATACATGTAGCTTTCACAATTTACATGTTAGGTAGTGTGATTGCAGCATTAAATATTGAAGAAAATGGAGGAGCAGTAAATGAACATTAATCAAAAATTAAACACAACAAATAATTTCAGAGAGGAAAATGAAAAAATGAAAAATTTAACTAATCAAGATTTTAAAAATATTAAAGGCAAATTGAACTATGAGCATATGGCGAATGGAAAAAAACATACTAGTAAAATGGTTAAATTATTACAAAAACGTCATGCTAAAAATTTATCAGTTATTAAAAGTGAATATCCATATTTAAGTGATAATGAAATTTCAAAAATTCTTGCAGATTATCGAGAATATGAAAATTTAATATCAGCAACAGAAACTTTTACAGATTTTCCTATCATTTACGAAGGTTCTAATATTGGTAAATTCTTAACTTTAGATGATATTGAAAACTTAAAAATAGCTATTGAAGAAATGACAATTTTTGTTAAAAGTTTGGAGGAGTAGTAAATGAATTTTGAATTAAATAATGCGTTGTGTGATTTAGAAGTATTAAAAGAAAGAATAGATGATGTAGTAACATCTTTTGTTTGGTTTAATGATGATTATTTCACTCATGAACCTAACCACGTATTAAATAAAGAGGATATTTTAAATCATGGATATAGATACCATGAACATAGAATTAAAAACGCACATACAATTGATTTAATGTTGATCTATCAAAAAGAGTTTGGTGAACTCATTGAAAGATTTAAAGAAATAGAAAAAGCGTCATCTGATGCGAATAGTTTGGCGACTAAATCAGATAACGCTGAGTAAGTGCAATTTTCAAATCAAAAGCACAGGAATAATATAACATTTCTGTGCTTATTCTTAAAACACAAAAATGAAAGGCTGATTAAAATGGACGAAGTTTCTTTATATAAAAAACATCATGAGTTTCATTCGAAATTAGATTACGTTGATACGCCTAATTTATCACCTATTAAAGAAATTAGTAAAAGGATAAATTTTGCGTCAATTTCAACAAAAAATCAATCAAATGAAAATAAAGGAAATGTTTATCACTGTAAAAAAGATGATTTTGTAGGTGATTACATTAATAATCTCACTTTAAATTATACCATAGAACCCAAAAAAATTGGTGCAGTCTACGGGACTATTTCAGTCAAAACAACAATAGAAAACGGTGAGGAAAATAAACAAGCACATTTTAAGTATAGTAAAGGTAATAACTATGCCAGATTTATAGTTGATTTGATTTCTGAAAAAGTTATTTACTCAAATGAATTAGATAGCTTTATTAAGTTGAAAAATAATCAGTATGAAATTATAGATAATACTAACTTTGCTTTGGAGTATTCAATAGATAAGAAATACTACATTAATGATTTTCTTGATGTCATGCTTGAAGTATACAGAAATCATTTAGAGACAAATTATCAGTATAATATCTATCCTTACGCTATTGCAGGTAATGATTGGATATATAATTGCAAAGAATTAGAATTTGTAGATAAAAAAATTACTAGTAACGATTACTATATCATTAAATATGATGTAGATAAAAAGAATATAAACACTAACCTAGCAAAACAATTCTTTGACTTAGTAAGTGACAATGAACGCAGTAAAAATAATTTAATGTTGGTACATGCTTATACTATGTATCGAAAAATGAAACTTATTCAAGCTGAAAAATGGTTCTTAATCAAAGACTTTGGCCGATCTGGTAAAGGTTTATTTATGGAAACTTTTGAGAAACTTCTAAATGTAAATAAAGTCAATTTTGATAGCTTATTATCATCTGGCTTTGAGGCTGCAAATGAATGGCTTAACTTTTATGGTGCAGATATTGCTCATGCAAATGAAACAGGTGAAATTAATAAAAGCATGATGAGAATATTACGCAAAATAGCTACTGGTGAAAATATTTCAGGGCGTGGCATACAGCGAAATAACGTTAAATTTAAAAATAATGCAGTGTTAATTTTAGATACTAATGAAAGTGTTGATACTGGTGAAATTACAGCAAATAGAACACGTACAGTTAAGATTGCATTTAAGGATAGACCAAAGAACGAAACTGATGAAGAACGTTATAAAGTATTTAAACCATTTTGGGACTTTGTTAAGCCTAACGGGAAAAACTCAGTCAATGCGTCAGTATCATTTTTAATATTAAGTCTTGAGTATCTTAAACAAATAGGCAAAGAATTTAAGTTCAATAACGTAACACTTAAAAACTATTACACCGAAGATGAATTGACGGACACTCAAATCTTAATACTAGAAACGTTATCTAAACAGGACTTCATTTTTTCAGGTGATGAGATACTACAAAAAACTATTGAAGAAGATTATAAAAATCTAAAATATAAAAAAGCAAAAGAAGATATGAAAAAAATAGGAGTAGCTATCAATAAGCAAAAATGGATAGAGGGACAAAATACTAAAGTTCATATTGTAGAAAATAAAGAACTATTCAAAATGGCTTTAGATTTAATTGAAACTTAGGTTAGTTTAACTCTTACTAACCTTTGTACTAACTTTGAAATCACTTTAATAACAGGCACTAACCTTTATAACTTAAATATTCTTTAGCATATTTTATATATAAATAAATAGATGTATGTATAGAGAAAATAATGAGTTTAAAGGGTTAGTGTTCTATTGGAGGTATTCTCATGAAAATGTACAATGCAGCAAAATATCTACTTAGTAAAGATGTGCAAGTTGTACCCTTAAACGATAATAAAAAGCCAACAGTATCATTTAAGAATGTAACTATTGACGATGATTTTATAGATAATCACTTTTTAGCATATGCAAACACAAATGTATTAGGTGTTCTTACTCGTGGTTTATGGTGTATCGACATTGATATTAATCACGTAAATGGTGAAAGTGGCTTTGATAGTTTGAAAGACATTCCTTACTATGATGAGTTTGTTTCTAATGCACAAAATACGCTAGTGCAGACAACAGCAAGTGGAGGAAAACATGTAATATTTAAAAAACGTGAGGGCGTTGAATATGCTCAGAAAATAGGATATTTACCATCAGTAGACATTAAAGCACATGATAATAACTATTTTGTATTAGCTGGAAGTAAAACAGCTAAAGGAATATACACAAGTAATAAGAAAAAAGTAATCGCTTATGATGGTGAATTTGAAGATCGTATATTTTCAAAACATGGGAATTACCTACAACAGACTATGGAAAAGTTCTCAGTAAAAAGTGTGTTGCCTAATCACAATTTCAATCATTTACAACATACTGGTAAAGGTGGACTAGGTAAAGAGGCATACAATCGTGTAATTAATGGTGAAAGCATAGAACGTAATAATGATGTATATAAGGCTATTAGTTACGCATTACAATGTAACGTAGATATAGAGCCTCTAAAAGTAATTATTGGTGATGTTAAAGCAAATGGTGATGAATTTACTTTAGAAGAGTGGGAGGCCTCATATAACAGTGCAAGAAACTCATTACGAATTTAATATAGATGACGAATTAAGAAAACTAGGTTTATTAGTTGGAATATCTGAAGAAATATATTATTGCTCAATTAGTCGCATCTCAACATTGTATCTTGAAAACTTTGGGACTAAGTGGATAGCATGGCGTGAAACTTACGACTTTAAGAATGATAAAAGAGTATCGTATAGAACAATAGCAGATGGCAGTTTTGAATTAGTAGCTGCAAGAACTAAAAACTATTTAAATTACATTAAAAGAAAGCAGGGAATAAAATGAACGTTGAAATTATAGCAAATGAATTTGAAACTAGAGCAGCAACACTATTAAGGTATTTTACTGGACTGTGTGAAAGTAGTTATAAATTACCTTTTGCATTTAAGATATATAATGATCCATTTAATACTGTGTATCTAGTAAATAAAGGTAAAATGTACGCTCATGTATTAATAAAAGATTGTGAAGTGAGAAAATCTTTTGAGATAGCCTCAGAAAAGCATACCGAGAGACTTATAGAGAGTATCGAGGGTCATTATGCAGGTTATGAAATACCAGATGGCACACATGACACTATAAGCGATATGATGGCTAGTTTCATGTTTGATAATGATTATTTCATGTATGGACTGGAGACATTCGCAGAAAGCAATAATAGTGACATGTTCGATTATATGAGTAGAGATTTTAATATAGATGAACTTGAGGGTGTTCAAACTAGTAATGCAGATGTTATAGGTAATATGGAAATGTTGTATCAGTTAGCTACTGGCATTAATGAGCCAGAACCAGAATTAGTTGAGGGCTTGAAAATTATTACTGAATTTATTCAGAATGAAAAGGCTAATGCAGATGATAGTAAAGTATTAATTGAACGATTAAAGGAATTGAAACACTCTTATTACAATAAAGTGAAAGCATAAATTTATCGGTCATGCACTTAGTAGGTGCATGGCTTTTTTGTATGTAAATCGTAATTGTTAAGATTTGTTAATGATTTTAGATTGAGTTTAGGTAAAATACGAACTTTTGTTCTCTAAAAGGATATGTATGAAAGTATATGAAATGTGCTATAAACACTTTTATATCAGTGTTAAATGGGATGTTAAGAAGTTCTATAAAATCATTAAAATACGAACATAAGTTTGTAATTTAAGTGTAAATTTAGTATAATAGTGTTATAGAAGTAATTATACTTTTATATAATTTGATTGGTTTTCTTGTTCTCTGAAATCACTAATACAATAGTTAAAAATGTAAGTTCACTAGATTATCGTTTATTACCTCTTCGTTTAATTAGGTCTGTTCAAAATAACTAAAAAAATGAGGTATTAAATAATGACAATAACAATTGAAAAAGAATTAACTCAAGATCATATTAAAGTATTAAATGTATTACGCAATACTAAGCACGATATTATTACTAAACAAAATATATTCAATCAATTGAATATGGAGTTTACTAAAAGCAATGAAAGATGGTTACAACATACTATTAATAGTTTAGTTGTAGATTATGGCTATCCAATCGGATATAGCTACAAGAAAGATACTAGAGGCTATTTCTGGATAAAGTCGAAAGAACAAAAGGAATTAGCATTACTAAGTATCAAGCGTCATATCGAGGGCAGTATGAAACGATATGAGGCATTAAAGAAAACTGAGATTTAAGGTGATGTAGTGAGTGCAGCGATTGAAATTATTCAAGAGAAAGTTAGCGATTATGAATTGTTCACTAGATTTAATACTTACTACATTCAATCAAGAATAGCACTCATAGAAAGCGATATTAAGGATATGTATGACCGAACTACACCTAGTTTATGTAGTGATACTGTATCAGAAAGTATTTACTATGAGAGTTATTCCGTTGAAA
>NZ_KV840169.1:0-221 GCF_001839115.1 Staphylococcus sp. HMSC62B09 | reverse complement strand
TAGGGCGTTTCTCTACTAAAGAACAAAAGTATATTAAAGATTACATTAATACACGCTCAGAGGCGCATATGAACATGGTAGAGCGTTTTAAGATTGAACTATACAAATATATTCAAATAAATAGAAATGAGTGTAATAAAGGTGTAAAAAACGATTATTCGTATATAAATGACAATCGTCAAAAGGCAAAGACTTATCCTCATAAGTTGACGCTTAACCAA
>NZ_KV840168.1:0-350 GCF_001839115.1 Staphylococcus sp. HMSC62B09 | reverse complement strand
GTAAAACAGGGGGTAATGAAGGCCATGTCATTATTCAGTCATTCAAACCAGGCGAAGTAACCCCAGAACAATGTAATCAACTAGGTTTAGAATTAGCTGAAAAATTCGCACCTAATCATCAAGTCGCTGTCTATACACACAACGATACGGACCATGTACACAATCATATTGTGATTAATTCAATTGATCTTGAGACAGGGAAGAAATTTAACAACAATAAACAAGCCTTACGTGATTTAAGAGACTTTAATGACGACGTATGTCGTGAACATGGCTTAAGCGTGCCAGAAAAAGATACAGCACGCTTACGTTATACACAAACAGAAAAAGCGATTGCTGACCCTAATACA
>NZ_KV840167.1:0-1384 GCF_001839115.1 Staphylococcus sp. HMSC62B09 | reverse complement strand
GTATCTGGTAACTCTTTATTATTTGGTTTATCTGCTTTGTCATTATGATCTTTATCGGCATCGGCGTCGCTATCGGCGTCTGCATCAGCGTCTGAGTCAGCGTCTGCATCTGAGTCAGCATCTGCGTCTGCGTCGCTATCTGCATCTGCATCGCTGTCCGCATCTGCGTCACTATCTGCATCTGCATCACTGTCGGCATCTGCATCGCTGTCTGAGTCTGAATCGCTATCTGAATCAGAATCGCTATCTGAGTCTGAATCGCTATCTGAGTCTGAGTCGCTATCTGAATCAGAATCGCTATCTGAGTCTGAGTCGCTATCTGAGTCTGAGTCGCTATCTGAGTCTGAATCGCTATCTGAGTCTGAATCGCTATCTGAATCAGAATCGCTGTCTGAGTCTGAATCGCTATCTGAGTCTGAGTCGCTATCTGAATCAGAATCGCTATCTGAATCAGAATCGCTATCTGAGTCTGAATCGCTATCTGAGTCTGAGTCGCTATCTGAGTCTGAATCGCTATCTGAATCAGAGTCGCTATCTGAGTCTGAGTCACTATCTGAATCAGAATCGCTATCTGAATCAGAATCGCTATCTGAGTCTGAGTCGCTATCTGAGTCTGAGTCGCTATCTGAGTCTGAATCGCTATCTGAGTCTGAATCGCTATCTGAATCAGAATCGCTATCTGAGTCTGAGTCGCTATCTGAATCAGAATCGCTGTCGGCATCTGCATCACTATCATCAACAACTATTGCTGAGCCTTCGTCTGATACATTACCTGCGTCATCTGTTTCAACTGCTGTGATTTTATCACCGTTGTTTAATTCTGTACCTCCTGGTACCTCTACACTCCAGCTTCCATCTTCACCTACTGTTCCTGTTCCTGTTGTTCCATCTGGGAATGTTACAGTGATTGTATTGCCTGGTTCACTTCCTGTTCCAGTTACTGTATCTGCTCCTACTTCTGGGGCATCCACTGTTGGTGCATCTGGTGCTACTGTATCTGTTCCTACTGTTACTGGTACTTTAATGTGATCTTCCGTACCATCTGGATATGTCACTGTCACATCTACTCCTGTTGTACCTGGTGTATTACCGTCTGGTAATTGTGTTTCGTCATCCACCGTAATTGTTGGTTGTTCTTTATCCGCTGGATAGTCTGGGATTGTCACTGAACCTGTTACATCATCTGCTGTCGTTGGTGTGCCATGATCTTTCGTTACACCATCTGTTGTTGGTTCATAAGCATCATTATCTGCTTGTTCTCCTACTGTTACTGGTACTTTAATGTGATCTTCCGTACCATCTGGATATGTCACTGTCACATCTACTTCTGTTGTACCTGGTGTATTACCATCTGGTAATTTACTTGGATCATCCACTGTGATTG
>NZ_KV840166.1:0-245 GCF_001839115.1 Staphylococcus sp. HMSC62B09 | reverse complement strand
GGTGAACCAACAACAGAAGTAACAAAAGAACCAGTAGATGAAATCACACAATTCGGTGGAGAAGAAGTACCACAAGGTCATAAAGATGAGTTCGATCCAAACTTACCAATTGACGGTACAGAAGAAGTACCAGGTAAACCAGGCATCAAGAATCCTGAAACAGGTGAAGTAGTAACACCTCCGGTTGACGATGTCACAAAACATGGTCCAAAAGCAGGCGAACCAGAGGTTACTAAAGAAGAAAT
>NZ_KV840165.1:0-207 GCF_001839115.1 Staphylococcus sp. HMSC62B09 | reverse complement strand
AAGCAGGCGAACCAGAGGTTACTAAAGAAGAAATACCATTCGAGAAAAAACGTGAGTTCAATCCAGACTTAAAACCAGGTGAAGAGAAAGTAACGCAAGAAGGACAAACTGGAGAGAAAACAACAACAACGCCAACAACAATTAATCCATTAACGGGAGAAAAAGTAGGCGAAGGTGAACCAACAACAGAAGTAACAAAAGAACCAG
>NZ_KV840164.1:0-844 GCF_001839115.1 Staphylococcus sp. HMSC62B09 | reverse complement strand
GTTGGAGTAGCTGGTGGCGTAGTATCAGTTGCTTTTTTTGGTTGAGAAGTTGCCACATTAGGAACTTCAGCATTGTCATAAGCTTTAGCGATGACATTGCCCTCAGGGATAGGCACCGTTGGTGTAATTGTAACTTGTCCAGTACTATCTGTCGTACCTGAGCCAATGATATTGCCGTCTTTATCCAATAACTCAATTTTTGTATTTGGATCCGAAGTCACAGTGACTGGCGACTTAGTTGTTGCCTTACCAGTTAGATCATCAATAACAACAGGTACAGTTGGAGGTGTTGTATCAGTTGCTTTAACTGGATTAGATGTAGAACAATTTGGATGTTCCGCATTATCCGTGGCTTTTACAGTGACATTACCTTCTGGAATAGGCACCGTTGGTGTAATTGTCGCATGACCAGTACTATCTGTAGTACCTGAACCGATAACATTACCATCCTTATCCAGTAATTCCACTTTAGTATTTGGATCGGTTATAACTTCAACAGGATCTTTCTTATCTGCTTTTCCATCAAGAGTACCAACAACTGATGGTTTCATCGGAGGTGTTGTATCAGTTGCCTTAACTGGATTAGATGTAGAACTATTTGGATGTTCCGCATTATCAGTTGCCTTGGCAGTGACATTACCTTCAGGAATAGGTTTTGTCGGAGTGATAGTAACATGCCCTGTATCATCCGTCGTACCCGAACCAATAATATTGCCATCTTTGTCTAGTAAATCAACATGAGTATTCGAATCCGTTGTCACCGTAATCGGTGTTTGAGTACCGGCTTTACCAACTAAATCAGTATCAAGTGTTGGAGTAGCTGGTGGCGTAGTATCAGTTGCTT
>NZ_KV840163.1:0-7763 GCF_001839115.1 Staphylococcus sp. HMSC62B09 | reverse complement strand
CCAACCGACGGTTGTTAAAAAAGATGAAGCGAAAACAGCGATTGATAATGCAGCTAGAACTAAAAAAGCAGAAATCGATCAAACGCCAAATGCGACAGAAGAAGAAAAAGCAGCAGCGAAAGCGAAAGTCGATGAAGCAGTTAAAATTGCGAAAGAAAATATTGATAAATCTTTAAACAATAACGAAGTCGACGAGTCTTTAAATAAAGGTGAATTGAAAATTAAAAATGTTCAAACTACAGTTATTGCGAAAGAAAAAGCGATCAAACATCTTATGGATATTGCAACAAAACAAAAAGCAAAAATTGATTCAAATCAATTTGCAACTGATGAAGAAAAATCGACTGCGAAACATAAGATTGATCAAATTATAAATAAAGCTTACGCAGCAATCAAAAAAGCAAAAAGTAATAGTGAAGTAAATAATATTGATGATAAATATAGTAAGTTAATTTCAGAAACAAATACTATAGCTAAAGCTAAACATGATACTCTATTAAAGCAAATTGTTGAAGAAAAAGAGGTTAAACTTAATAATATTAAATTTAATATTGTACAAAGTACTGAAAAAGTGAATGAAATACAAAAAGAAGAATCTAAAAATAAAAAAGAAAAAGTAAATTATAAATTAGAAGTAACTAAGTTTAATGGAAGCTCACAACTGCCTAATACAGGTGTGAATATGACATCTAACGTCGTACCATTAACTCAACTATCCTTAATAAGTGGATTATTCTTGCTATTAATATCAAAACGAAGAAAAAATGCTAAATAAGATTGAATTGCACTATTTTTGACAATCAAATTAAAGATTAATAGAACTTCCTTCAAACATTTTGAATACCAATATGTTTGAAGGAAGTTCTTTTTATTCTATTTGAAATATGGCTGCTTCATTTCCCGCTACATGGCCGGTAACTAAAGCACTTGTGATATTATATCCTCCAGTATAACCGTGAATATCTAAGACTTCACCACATAAAAATAGTCCTGGTTGAATTTTAGACATCATTGTTTTAGGCAAAATTTCTTTTAAACTTACACCACCACCAGTTACAAACGCTTTATCAATTGGTAGTGTCCCATTAACTTCAAAAGTAAACGCTTTAAAGCATTCAACTAATTGTTTAAGTTGCTGATTTGATAAATGATGAAAAGTAGTATTTTCATCAATTTGAGCTTGTTTTAGCATAAATAGAAGATACCTTTCTTCTATTAACCCTCTCAAACTATTTTTTATATATTTGTCAGGTTCTTCACTTAAGATGGATGTTATCTTCTCTTCTAGTAGATGATTTTTAAATTCTGGAAACACATCTAATTGCATTTTAATCTCTTTTTTCTTTTGGTTTTTTTGTTCTTTATAAACAAATTGACTACATCTAAGCGCTGCAGGACCACTTATACCAAAGTGAGTGAATATCATATCCATTTTATGACTTATTCTTTTTTTACCATTTTTCTTAAGTACAGATAATTCTACGCCTTTTAGGCTTAAACCTTTAAGTTCTTTAGATTTAATAAAGGACTCTGCTGAAGTTATAGGGACTTCAGTAGGGAAGAGTTCAGTGATACTATGTCCTAATTTTTTAGCAAACTTATAGCCATCACCCGTTGAACCTGTTTGAGGGACACTAGTTCCACCTGTTGCAATAATGACACTTTTACTTAAAAAAATACCTTTATCAGTTATAACGTTAAAAGTCCCGTTATCTTCTACGTTAATATCATTGACGATAGTTTCCTCTTTTATGTCAACTTTATTTTGTTTAATGGTATTTACAAGTGTATCAACTACATCTTGAGATTTATTTGTGACAGGGAACATACGGCCATGGTCTTCTTCTTTTAATTTGACGCCTCTGGATTCAAAGAAGTTAATTATAGATTCATTATCAAATACTGAAAAGGGGCTATATAAAAATTTTCCATTACCAGGGATATTTTTTATTATTTCTGCGTGAGGTAAACGATTTGTAACATTACATCTACCACCACCTGAAATTTTAAGTTTTCTACCCAGACCTTTTTTCTTCTCTAATAAGAGTACATTTTGACTTTGTTCTGATGCAGCAACCGCTGCCATAAGCCCACTAGGTCCACCACCTATAATAATCGTTTGATACATAGAGTAACCTCCATTTGTTAATCATAGTTCTCTTATTATAAATTAAAATACGTTTGAATTCTCAATAAATTTAGTTATAATTTAAGATTGGTTCATCATTAATTAATTATATATCTTGATTTATTATGCGTTTAAACTTAAATTTAGTAAAACTATTAAAGTAATTAGTAAACAATTAGTATTTTGTGATATATTTTATAGTAATGCAAGCCCTTAAAAATTACAGGTTTTAAATTAAATAATTTGATTATTAAAAAGGCAGGAAGATTAAATATGAGTGAAAATAAGGAAATGGTAAGAGGTACCTTTCTTATTACATTAAGTATTCTTATTACTAAAATTTTAGGTGTACTTTTTGTAATTCCTTTTTATGCCATTATGGGTGCAAATGCGGAAGAAAAGTTAGCACCATTCAACTATGCTTATGTTCCATATAATATTGCAATTGCTGTAGCAACCGCAGGCATACCGTTAGCTGCTTCAAAATTTGTAGCTAAATATAATGCCTTAGGTGCGTATAAAGTCGGACAAAAATTGTATAAATCGAGTTTTATAGTGATGTCCATTTCTGGAATAATTGGATTTTTAATATTATTCTTCTTAGCACCAGACATTGCTGCTTTAACGTTAGGACGTAAAGAAGGCAAAGGCGGTTGGACAATCGATGATATCACATGGATTATCCGAGTTATTAGTATGGTAGTTATGTTTATACCATTACTTGCTACTTGGCGTGGAGTATTTCAAGGTTATGAATCTATGGGTCCTACAGCAGTTTCAGAAGTAACAGAACAAATTGCTAGAATAGTTTTTATTCTTATAGGTAGTTTTTTAGTATTAAATGTTTTTCATGGTTCTTATCTACAAGCAAATGGTATAGCAACATTTGCAGCTGCTATAGGTGCAATTGCTGGTTTGTTAACGCTTTGGTATTACTGGCGTAGACGTAAACCTCATATTCAAAAAATGGTAGCTTCTGATCATACCGGTTTGGACGTGCCATACACAAAAATGTATAAGGAAATTATTTCATATAGTATTCCATTTGTTATTGTGAGTTTGAATTTTCCTTTATTTAATTTAGTGGATCAATTTACACATAATAATGCATTAGATGCAGCAGGGTTTCATGCGAATAAGGACTATTTCTTTACAATTTTAAACTTTACAACAAATAAAATTGTTATGATCCCAACATCTTTAGCTGCTGGATTTGCTGTTAGTTTAATACCATTTATTACCAAAACTTTTGCAGAGGGTCGCTTAAATGAAATGCATCGCCAAATTAAAACTTCAATTGGTGTATTGATGTATATAACAGTTCCGGCAAGTCTAGGTATAATGGCATTGTCTTCACCGTTATATACAGTATTTTATCAATACAATCCAGATGGTAATAAAATATTATTTTATTATGCGCCTGTTGCAATATTAATTTCTTTATTGAGTGTTACTGCCTCAATGTTACAAGGAATAAACAAACAAAAATTAACAGTTTTTGTAATTTTAGGCTCAGTATTTGTTAAATTAATCTTAAATATTCCTTTAATTATGATATTCCATACATCAGGAGCTGTTTTAAGTACTGCAATCGCATTAACGGTTGCCAATGTTGCAAACTTAATGATTTTAAAAGTTTATGCCAAGTTCCACTTTACTGATACATTGGTTCAAGTTGCTAAAATTTTCATTTATAGTTTAATCATGATGATAAGTGTTGAAGTAGTCTACTTCTTACTAAGCTTATTTATTTCTGTAGATCGAAAATCTGGTGCATTTATAATACTAATTATAGGGGTTATAGTTGGTGGACTGATTTATGGAACAATTACAATCAAGAACAGATTAGCTGATGAGTTTTTAGGGGATTTACCTGGTAAGATTCGTCGTAAAGTTGGATTCCTAAAATGAGATTAGATAAATTTTTAGCAAACATGGGTGTTGGAACGCGTACTGAAGTTAAACAACTTTTAAAAAAAGGAAAGGTCACAGTTAATACTTCAGTCGAGAAGTCACCTAAATCTTATATTAACCCCACAGAAGATACGGTTTGTGTAAATGAAAAGCAAGTTGAGTTCGTTAACAATGTTTATATTATGCTAAATAAGCCAAAAGGTTATATTTCAGCCACACACGATGAATCAAATCGAACAGTAATTGATTTAATTCCGGAATACCAACATCTAAATATCTTTCCAGTTGGAAGGCTAGACAAGGATACTGAAGGTTTACTACTCATTACAAATGATGGTCAATTTAGTCATGATTTAATGAGTCCCTCTAAACATGTTTCTAAGACATATGAAGTGACATCGCAAAATCCCGTTACTAAAGCTGATATTGACGCATTTAAGAAAGGTATCATCCTTTCTGACGGTCCAGTCAAACCAGCACAATTAACTAGAATAAATGAAACTACATCACAGGTTACAATTTATGAAGGTAAATATCATCAAGTTAAAAGGATGTTTCACGCCATTGAAAATGAGGTATTAGAATTAAAACGTCTTAAAATCGCTAAGTTGGCGTTAGATGAAAATCTCAAATCTGGAGAGTATAAGTTACTTTCAGATAAAGAATTAAAACTTTTACAGCATTAATAAAGGAGAAGGTGTTTAATATGGCTAAAACTACAGGTTTATTTAGAATAATTGCTGGTGTTGGCGCTGCAGCTGCAGCAGTAGTATTATCTCGAAAAGAAAGTAGAGATAAATTAAAAGAACAATATAATAAATATAAAGAAGATCCAGAGGGATACAAAGAAAGCGCAAGAGGCTTAGCAAGTCAATTAAGTTCTAAAGCTAATGAAACAATTCAAGAAGTTAGAAATAATCCTCAAGACTATGCTAATCGTTTAAAAAATGATCCAAAATCATTTTTAGAAGAAGAAAAATCAAAATTTACTAATTTAGATGCTAATAAAGAAGATTCATTAGAAGAAGGTAAATTTGATGATGAAGGTGGCGCAACTGTTAATAACAATTTAAGAGTTGTCACTGAAGAAGACTTAAAGAAAAATAATAATGCATTAGAAGATAAAGATTAATCTTGATTTTATCTAAGATGTTTTTGAACCTGAACATTGAAAAATGTATTAGGTTCTTTTTTATTTAATAAGAAGATACATTTGAAAACAAGTAACTATAATTATTACTAAACATGCTAACGTACAATCTTGTTAAATATAACTCCATATAAGGGTGTCAAATGTATAAATTTAATATAGTTAATAATATTTTTTATAAAATCTATAAATATTCTGACATCTTACTGTAATTTATATCCATAGTTATGTAAAATAAAATGTATATCTATTGAAAAGGAAGTTGATCTCGAATGTGGAAAGAAAAAGTTCAAGAATATGAAGGTCAAATTATCGATGATTTGAAAGGTCTACTTTCAATTGAGAGTGTCAGAGATGATTCAAAAGCATCTGATGAAACTCCAGTTGGTCCTGGACCACGACAAGCACTCGATTATATGTACGAAATTGCACAAAGAGATGGTTTTTCTACCCATGATGTAGATCACATTGCAGGCAGAATTGAAGCGGGCAAGGGTGACGATGTATTAGGCGTTTTATGCCACGTTGACGTTGTACCCGCCGGAGATGGTTGGGATTCAGACCCATTTAACCCAGTTGTAACTGATGATGCAATTATTGCTAGAGGTACGTTAGATGATAAAGGTCCTACAATAGCTGCTTATTATGCAGTTAAAATTTTAAATGATATGAAAGTTGATTGGAAGAAACGCATTCATATCATTATAGGTACGGATGAAGAATCCGATTGGAGATGTACTGAAAGATATTTCCAAACTGAAGAAATGCCTACATTAGGATTTGCACCGGATGCAGAATTTCCAGCTATTCATGGTGAAAAAGGTATAACAACTTTCGATTTAGTCCAAAATAGCACTTCTGAAGACCAAGATGAACCAGATTATGAATTAATATCGTTTGAATCTGGACAACGTTATAATATGGTGCCAGATCATGCACAAGCTAGAGTATTTGTAAAAGAAAATATGACAGACGTTGTACAACATTTTGAACACTACTTAGACCAAAATAAATTACAGGGTGAGAGTGTTGTTGATAGTGGTGAGTTAGTTTTAACGCTTGAAGGTAAAGCTGTTCATGGTATGGACCCTTCATTAGGAGTTAATGCCGGTTTATATTTATTAGATTTCTTATCAACATTAAATTTAAATCAAACTGCAAGAGAGTTTGTAGACTTTAGTAATCGTTATCTTCATGAATCACACTTTGGTGAGAAAATGGGTATGAAATTCCATACAGACGTCATGGGTGATGTAACAACAAATGTTGGTATAATTTCTTACGACAATAAACAAGGTGGACGTTTTGGCATAAACTTACGCTATCCTCAAAAATTTGAGTTTGAAGAAGCAATACAACGATTTACAAAAGAAATTAAAGCATATGGATTTGACCTTGAATTAGGAAAAGTTCAACAACCTCATTTTGTAGACAAAAATGATCCATTTGTACAAAAATTAGTTAAAGCTTATAGAAATCAAACTGGTGATATGTCTGAACCATATACAATAGGTGGAGGAACATATGCTAGAAATCTTGATAAAGGTGTAGCGTTTGGGGCTATGTTTGAAGATTCAGAGGATTTAATGCATCAAAAGAATGAGTATATTACTAAAAAGCAATTGTTCAACGCGACAAGTATCTATTTAGAAGCAATTTATTCGCTATGTGTGGAGGGATAATCTATGACAAAAGTTTTTATTAACGGCGAATTTATCGACCAAAATGAAGCTAAAGTATCTTATGAAGACCGTGGTTATGTATTTGGTGATGGGATTTATGAATACATTAGAGCATATGATGGGAAATTATTTACAGTAACAGAACACTTTGAACGATTTATTAGAAGTGCAAGTGAAATTCAATTAGATTTAGGCTATACTGTCGAAGAATTAATAAATGTAGTTAGAGAATTATTAAAGGTAAATAATATTCAAAATGGTGGTATCTATATTCAAGCTACGCGTGGTGTAGCACCAAGAAATCACTCGTTCCCAACTCCAGAAGTAAAGCCGGTTATTATGGCATTTGCTAAAAGTTATGATCGTCCATATGATGATTTAAAAAATGGTATTAATGCAGCTACTGTTGAAGATATTAGATGGTTACGTTGTGATATTAAAAGTTTAAACCTTCTAGGAAATGTACTTGCAAAGGAATATGCGGTTAAATACAATGCTGGTGAAGCAATTCAACATAGAGGGGAAACTGTTACAGAAGGCGCTTCTAGTAATGTATATGCGATTAAAGATGGTGCCATTTATACGCATCCTGTTAATAATTACATTTTAAATGGTATTACTCGTAAGGTTATTAAATGGATTTCTGAAGATGAAGATATTCCTTTTAAAGAAGAAACATTTACTGTTGAATTCTTAAAAAATGCTGATGAAGTCATTGTTTCTAGTACATCTGCTGAAGTGACACCAGTTGTTAAGATTGATGGTGAACAAGTTGGTGACGGTAAGGTAGGTCCTGTTACTCGTCAATTACAAGAAGGCTTTAATAAATATATTGAATCTAGAAGTAGTTAATTCAGGCTCTACGTCAAATCGGACTGATGAGTCCAAA
>NZ_KV840162.1:0-260 GCF_001839115.1 Staphylococcus sp. HMSC62B09 | reverse complement strand
AATTATATGAATGTGATGATTGTTCAGAATGTCCACTGAAATAACAATGTATGAACTTCAATTCAAAAGCAAATAAAAAAATAATGAAGAATTATAATTGGGAATATTTTAAAGACCAAATTAAAAAAAAGCATTCAGAACCAAAAAAACCAACTACAGTCAAAGAAAAATTGATGTGGATCCTGTTTTTGGATTTATGAAAGCTATTTTGGGTTTCCCTCGAATCTCCGTTCGAGGGATAAATAAAGCCAAAAGAGAAC
>NZ_KV840161.1:301-80413 GCF_001839115.1 Staphylococcus sp. HMSC62B09 | reverse complement strand
ACATATTGTCATTCAGTTTTCAATGTTCATTTAAAGCAATTACATTTATTAATTATATCAATAATCTTTATATCATGTCAAGAACTTTTTTAAATTTTATTTTATTCAAAAATTCTTTTGTTCAAAACTTAATTGATTATTTCAACAAATAATATCTTATATTGTCTTGCGAAGTTTTTCAATAGTCAAAATTACACTTTCTTAACATTAATTTAATGAAATTAATTTCTGAAACAAGAAAGTTTACATTCGTTTTTGACGACTTTTATATAATAGCAAGTTTGCAAAGGAACGTCAATCATTTTTGCAACATAATAATGGCTAAATTTTCACCTCTAATGTATTGTTTTGAATTAAGAGTATAATTTACATAATTTTTAGCATTATTTTGTCGATGGATCTATTATAAATACTAGTGTATATGATTTTCGTGCTTAATAAATCATTTAAGGTGTGTCTATTTTTCACTTATAGCTAGTTTAATAAAAAAAGCAATGGTTTAGTACCATTGCTTCTATTACTTCTATTCTTCTTTATCTTTGCATTCTTTACAAATACCATATATTTCCATACGGTGATGTGTTACGTCGAACTCTGTGATGTGCTGTGCAAGTTGTTCAACTTCATCAAGTTGAGGATAATGAAAGTCTACAATCTTGCCACATTTCTCACAGATAACGTGATAATGATTATGAGTATTAAAATCAAATCGACTTGATGCATCTCCATATGTTAACTCTTTAACTATGCCAATACTTTTAAACACTCTTAAATTATTATATATAGTCGCAACACTAATATTTGGAAAATCAGGTGAAAGTGCTTGATAAATTTCATCCGCAGTTGGATGTGAATGAGATGCAATGAGATAACGAATGATGGCTTGACGTTGTGGTGTGATTCTTACACCAGCTCTTCTTAGGGCTGCAATTGACTCTTCTAATTCATGATCAATAGACTCTAATTCTGCATTCATATGATTCACCACTTTCTACTTAATAATAATTATCACTTGATATTAATATAACTGTTTCCAAAGTGTGATGTCAATAAGTACGAACGATTTCCGTTAATAACCTTTATATAAATCGACTCTATTCTCAATTACATCATTTTTATTGAGAAAATCTTCCAAATTCCTCTCAAATAGTTTTGTAGCATCACTTTTTATATTTTTGTCATTTCCTGTTATATGCGCTGTAATAGTCACATTATCTAATTTATATAATTCATTATTTTCATCTAATGGTTCATTTTCAAATACATCTAAATATGCATGGCGAATTAAGTTATGGCTTAAAACTTTTATGAGTATTTTTTCCTCAACAATTGTTCCTCTACCTACATTAATAAATAAACATGTATCATTCATAATTTCGAAGTGTCTCTCTGACAATAAATGATATGTTTCTTGAGTTTCAGGTAATGTATTAATAATAATATCAGCTTTATTTAAATGTGATTCTAAATCTTCTATTGTATAAATATTATCGAAACCATCTTTATGATGACCGGATTTACTTATACCGATTATTTCCAATTCAAACGGTTTGAGTAATTTGACGGTTTGTTGAGCTAACGATCCTGTTCCTAGTATTAATACTTTTTCATCGCTCAATCGTTTACCGGTTAGTTTAGAATCATACACTTTATTTACTTGATTAACATATGATGTGCGCATTTTCTTATAGTCATCAAGTATGAAGGATAAAACAAATTCTGAAACTTGTTTAGCCTGTATTCCCCTAGTATTAGTTAAAATAATATTTTTTTCTTTAATAACTTCTAATGGTAGATTATTAACACCGGTAGCATACCAGGAGATCCATTTTAAGTTTGGACAAGCATTAATAAAGTTCTTATCAACGCCACTATCATAGCCAATCAATATCTCTAATTCATTTTTAAGTTCTGTCGGTATATCTATTGCATTCTTGAAAAAGTAAAATTCTAAATCTGGATAGTTGTTTATAAGTGAAGCTTCTATTTCTCCTAATCGCTTTAAACTAACTATTTTCATTGATTTCACCCCAAAATTTGATTTAGTTCTTCAATTTGTGTTTTTACTTTAACCTTTTCAATGACATCGATAATAATGCCATCCTCATCAATAATAAATGTTGTGCGAACAATACCCATTGATTCTTTACCAAATGATTTTTTCAATTGATAGACACCTGTTGCTTTAGATAATTGAAAATCCTCATCAACTAATAAATCAAAATTAAGATTATGTTTTGCAATAAAATTTTGATGTTTTTTCTTAGTATCACCACTAACTCCATATATTTGAACATTCAAGTCATTAAATTGTTCTAAGTTGTCTCTAAAGTCACATGCTTCTGTTGTACAAGTTGGAGTATTATCACGTGGATAAAAATAAATAATTGTTTTACTTCCTTTTATTGTCTCATTAGTAATCCATTCACCATTCTGATTTTCTAATTTAAATTCTGGAAATTTTTGACCTTTTTTGAGCACCATATCACCTATTTCTTAATTATATTAATTATATGATACGATAGTAAGGAATAAAATTAAAATAAGAGAGGTTGAAATAAGATGAAATTCACTGAGAGTGAACGTCTACAACAATTGTCAAATGAATATATTTTGGGTGGCGTTAATTCACCATCACGCTCTTATAAAGCGGTTGGTGGAGGTGCTCCTGTTGTAATGCGCGAAGGACACGGCGCATACTTGTATGATGTTGATGGCAATAAATTTATTGATTATTTACAAGCATATGGTCCTATTATCACAGGTCATGCTCATCCTCATATAACTAAAGCTATTCAAGATCAAGCAGCTAAAGGTGTACTTTATGGCACGCCAACAGAATTAGAAATTGAATTTAGTAAAAAATTGCGAGAAGCTATTCCGTCACTTGAAAAAATACGGTTCGTAAACTCTGGAACTGAAGCAGTTATGACAACGATTCGTGTTGCTAGAGCTTATACCAAGAGAAATAAAATTATTAAATTTTCAGGTTCCTATCACGGTCATTCCGATTTAGTATTAGTAGCTGCTGGTAGTGGTCCATCACAATTAGGATCTCCTGACTCTGCAGGTGTTCCAGAAAGTGTCGCTAAAGAAGTAATTACAGTACCGTTTAATGATATTGAATCATATAAAGAAGCTATGAAACATTGGGGAGAAGAAGTAGCTGCTGTGCTAGTTGAGCCAATTGTTGGTAATTTTGGTATGGTTGAACCACAACCAGGTTTCTTGGAAAAAGTTAATGAAATTACTCACGATTATGGTGCATTGGTGATTTATGATGAAGTTATTACTGCATTCCGCTTCCACTATGGTGCAGCCCAAGATCTATTAAATGTATATCCAGACTTAACTGCATTCGGAAAAATAATTGGGGGTGGCCTTCCAATTGGTGGCTATGGTGGCCGACAAGATATCATGGAACACGTTGCCCCATTAGGTCCGGCTTACCAAGCTGGAACGATGGCAGGTAATCCACTTTCTATGAGAGCAGGTATCGCATTACTAGAAGTACTAGAACAAAAAGGTGTTTATGAAAGATTAGATCAATTAGGAAAACGACTTGAAGATGGTCTATTAGAGCTAATTGATAAATATAATATTACAGCAACTATTAATAGAGTATATGGCTCTTTAACACTTTACTTCACAGATGAAAAAATCACACATTATGAGCAAGTTGAGAATTCAGATGGAGAAGCATTTGCTAAGTTCTTTAAATTAATGTTGAACCAAGGTATTAATTTAGCTCCATCAAAATTTGAAGCATGGTTCTTAACTACAGAGCATACTGAAGAAGACATTGATGAGACACTTAAAGCTGCTGATTATGCGTTTAGTCAAATGAAATAGCAAATTTTAACCTACAATAAAGGAGCGTGAATTATAACGTTGCCTTTATTGTAGGTTTTTAATTAATCAAAACAAAAACTTGTATCTATTCAGTCTTCAAGTGTATACTAGTTTAAAATATTATTATAAAAATATATTTAAAGGAGCGTTATAGTTGAGGCTAGGAGCTCGTATACTAAAGACTGGTATTGCAATTATTCTTGCTTTGTTTATAGCGTCTTTCTTACCTGATAATGTCGGTTTAAAATCTGTAGCAGGAATTAGTGCAATTGTTGCTATGCAACCTAATATCTACCGTTCTATTAAAACTATTTCAGAACAAGCTACAGGTAATGTCATTGGTGCTTTATTAGCAGTCATAATGGTAACAATATTTGGAAAAAATATCGTTATTATGGGTGTTACTGTCATTTTATTAATTGCTATATTATATAAATTAAATTTAGCTCACGTTGCTACATTAGCTGGCGTAACAGCGCTTATTATAATGGGACAACATACTGGGTCATTCTATGTCACTGCAGCTTTTAGATTTATACTAGTAATGATTGGTGTTGTCAGCGCTTCTGTAGTTAACTTAATATTTTTACCACCCAAATTTGAAACTAAGATATATCACAACTCAGTGAATATTGCTTCTGATATTTTCATTTGGTTTAAACTCGTATTAAATGACGCATCTGACTATCATCAGATTAAAGAAGATGGAGAACAAATTGAATCACGTATATCAAAACTTGAACAGATTTTTAATTACTATAATGAAGAAAAAGCATTAACTAGAAAGGCTGCCTTCCAACAAAATAGAAAGAAAATTTTATTTAAAGAAGTTGTAGGCACTACAAGACAAGCTTATGAAGTACTAAATCGTATGGCTAGATATCAGAATGATCTTCACAATCTAAATTACAATTTAATTTTCCAGATAAAATTAGAATTAGATTCATTAACAGCCTACCACGAACAAATTTTAAAAAGCTTGTCGAAAAAAGCTCGTTACAATGTGGAACATTTTGATAATCAAATCATGAATCCTCAAAAGAAAGACCTAATGGATGCTTTTCAACAACAGTTAATTCAAAACCCTTATCAAGTAGAATATTCATATTCAAATATCATGCAAATTATTGCTACAATAGAAGAATATCGTTATTATTTAGAACATTTAGATCGATTAAGATTAAGTTTCTTCACTTATCACCGCAATGACACTGATATAGATATTGCTGATGAGGATTTTGATTTATAACAAGAAAATGCGGTTACGAAGCTTGTAAAATTTTCTTTATGAAATTCTCTTTGCTGACCCCCGACCACTCCGGCAAGGTTGAGTAGAATTAAAATAGATTGTTACAAGTGCATTTTAACCAGTCAACTACTGCCAATATATATTTGAAGCCTGAGGCATTGAATTATGCCACAGGCTCTTTTTTTTACTATAAATTTTGTATGCTATATAAATGCTCATAAGCACCTTGTTTTTCAATCAACTCTTTGTGCGTTCCTGTTTCTACTATTTCACCATTTTGCATTACAATTATTTTATCTGCATGTGTAATTGTTGATAGTCTATGTGCAACAATGAGTGTAGTTCTGTCTTTACTTAATACATCTAATGCTTCTTGTATAATTGCTTCACTTTCTAAATCTAATGCTGATGTGGCTTCATCTAAAATTAAAATTGGTGGATTATTTAAAAAGATTCTTGCAATTGAAAGACGTTGTTTTTGACCACCAGATAATTTAACGCCTCGCTCCCCTACTTCAGTATCATAGCCATCATGAAGATTCATTATAAATTCATGCGCATTTGCCATTTTAGTCGCTTCAATAACTTCTTCCTCAGTAGCATCTGGGCGACCTAGTAAGATATTTTCTCTCACTGTATCTGAGAAAAGAATATTATCTTGTTGGACTAGACCAATTTGATTTCTTAAACTACCAGTAAGAAAGTCTTTAACATTATGATCATCTATTAATATTTCACCTTCAGATACATCATAGAAGCGAGGTATCAAGTTAATTAAGGTTGACTTACCACCACCACTCATACCTACAAAAGCTACTGTTTCACCTTTATTAATATTAAGATTTATATCTTTTAGTATAGTCGATTCATCTTCATTGTATTTAAAACTTACATTCTTCAACTCAATATGCCCTTGTTTAATTTCAATAGGTTGAGCGCCAATACCATTTTTTATATCGTAATCTTCATCCATCAATTGGAATACCCTATCCATTGATGCAAAACTTTGAGTTAGTGTCGTAAAAGAAGAAACCAATCTTCTCAGTGGTCCGAATAATTGTTCCAAGTATCCTACAAATGCAGCAAGTGTACCAACAGTAATTGAACCATTTATGGCTAAATAGGCACCGAATCCAATGACGATAATTGGTCCTAAATCTGTCACAGTATTAATTGCTGCAAATGAGTAGGCATTCCATGACGTATGTTGAAATGCTCGATTTAAGAAGTGTTGGTTTTTATGATCAAAGTTTTTAGCTTCATTATCTTCTATCGCAAAACTTTTAATGACAGACATACCTTGTACACGTTCATGTAAAAAGCCCTGTACTTCAGCTAAAGCTTGCGAACGTTTACGAGTCAATTTTCTTAAACGACCGAAGAAGAAATACACTGTCAAAATATAGAATGGGAAGATGAATATAGCTGCGAAAGTTAACTTAACATCTAGGAAAAACATAATGGATAGTGCAATGACAATTGTTATACAATCTAACCATATGTTCATTAAACCGGTTAAAATAAAATCTTTAGTTTGTTCTACATCATTTATCACTCTTGAAATAACTTGCCCTACCTGATTGTTCGCATAAAATCTAGCACTTAAAGCTTGCAAATGATTATATAATTGTTTTCGAATATCATATAAAATCTTGTTACTTGTCCATTGCGCAAGATATTGACGTAAGTATTCGATTGGTGGTCTCACAATTAAGAATATAAATAAAGCTATGCCGATAGCTACACTTAGATGTTGAAATTTTTCATTCGTAGAAAGTGCACTATTATTAATTACGCCATCAATTGCATATTTGATAAGTAAAGGAATTAACATAGGAATGCCGAATTTTATAATCCCGATAATTATCGTCGCTATTATACGATATTTGTAAGGTTTAACAAATTCTAAATAGCGTCGTATCATACTAGTCCCCCCTATAATTTTCAATTCAATTTTTTTAGAAAATTAATAGAGGTTGAAACTTTCAATTGCAAGCATCTCCTTTTGCAACTTTAAAGTAAATTCAACCTCTGCTTATTATTACTCAAAGACTATAAAACATATATGTAGCAATTACATCTTTTATGCTTAGTAGTTTCGAATTTTTTTGTAACGCTCTTTCCAAACTTTTATAAAATCAGGGGCGAACGGACCTTTCTTTTGTTCTATCCACTGCTGTAAAATATCTACATTACGGCGTAAAATAACATCGATATCGTGTGGATAATTCATCTGATTCATGTGTTGTTCATACTCATCTTCATCTAGCAGATGATATTTACCATTAGGATAAACTTTAATGTCTAAATCATAATCAATATATTTCAAAGCTTCTTCATCACAAACGAATGGTGATGAAAGATTACAATAGTAATAAATGCCATCTTCTCTAAACATACAAATAACGTTAAACCAGAATTCTGAGTGAAAATAAACGATTGCCGGTTCTCGAGTAATCCACGTGCGACCATCACTTTCAGTAACTAAAGTATGATCATTTCCACCGATAATAACATGATCTGTTCCTTTTAAAATCGTCGTTTCAGACCATACTCGATGAATATTACCATCGTGTTTGTAACTTTGAATTTTTATATTTTCGCCTTCTTTAGGTATGGATTCTTTTACCATACTCCACACCACCCTTTTAGTAATTTTCGCACTTTAGATTATATCATAATTTTAATTAACTCTTTAAAAATGCGTTACTATTTTTAATATAGCCTCCAAAAATCACCTATAAATTTATGTTTTCAACCATTTATATAATTATATATTTTATCCATTGATACAGGTAATGTATATTCATCACGGCGATTTAAATTCATCCACTCAAGTTTATAGTCTTCCATCATTTTTTTAGAAATAGATACTGTCTCAATTACACTATATACACTAATATCCCAAGTCATATGAGTGAATTGATGTTTAAGTTTAAATACTATTTCCTCAGCTATCGATAGTGACATTCCTAATTTATTCTCTAATTGTTCCAATGCATTTGGTGCTTCAAACATGGGAAATTGCCACATACCATTTAACAATCGCTCTTGTCGTTGCTCAATTAAATATTCCCCTTTTGCATTTCTAACTAAAAACACATGTTGCTGAATCGTTTTCTTCTTTATGTTTTTAGTTTTTACTGGTAGATTTAACACAGTCCCTTCTTTGAAAGCACTGCAATTGTCTTGAACAGGACAGAATAAGCACAACGGATTCTTAGGTGTGCAAACTAATGCGCCTAATTCCATCATTGCTTGATTGAAAGTACCAGAATGATGATAAACATAGGGCTGTAATTCTGTTTCATATGCCTTTCGTGTTGATTGCAATTTAATATCTCTTTGATCATTATTTAATCTAGACCATACTCGAAAGACATTACCATCAACGGTTGCTAAAGGTTTATTAAACGCTATACTCAATACAGCTGCTTGTGTATATGGACCAACGCCTTTAAGTTTTCCAAATTGATCTGGTGTTGAAGGAACAACGCCATTGTATTCATATACCACTTCTTTTACAGCAGTATGAAAGTTACGTGCACGGCTATAATAACCTAAACCTTCCCAATATTTAAGCACTTCATCTTCATTTGCCTGACTCAAGTCTTCTATGGTTGGAAAACGGCTAATAAACTTATGATAGTAGTCAATAACGGTTTTAACTTGCGTTTGTTGAAGCATAACCTCACTCAACCAAATATAATATGGATTAGAAGTCTCACGCCAAGGCATTTCTCTTTGATTTTCATTAAACCACTGTATTAAATTCTTTTTAAATGTAGATTCATTTAACATATTTACATCCTTTCCAATCTCATTATTTATTTCATCTAATCGGTTTATAGCAAACTAATAGTATTTTAATAAGTTTCTTAATTTCGTTATTTCAATTTTTAGATTATAATATATATTAAATTAACATGAAAAGAGTGAACGTTATGGATACAGCCACGCATATAGCAATAGGTGTTGGATTAACTGCTCTAGCTAGTCAAGATCCAGCTATGGCAAATACTATGGCAGCTACTGCTACAACCTTAATTGCCGGATCGTTAATTCCAGATGGTGACACCGTTTTAAAATTGAAAAATAACGCCACATATATTTCTCACCATCGTGGTATCACTCATTCTATACCATTTACAATTTTGTGGCCTATACTGATCACATTTATTATTTATGTTTTATTCCCAGGAGTAGATACAACGCATATATGGTTATGGGCACAGTTAGCAGTATTTTTACATGTGTTTGTTGATATATTTAATTCTTATGGTACTCAAGCTTTGCGTCCACTCACAAACAAGTGGATTCAATTAAGTGTTATTAATACATTCGATCCAATCATATTTATTATACTTTGTGTAGGGATTGTCGTTTGGTTATTCGGTGTACATCCATTCATAGTATTCTTTCCAATTATTGGTATACTCATCATTTATTATATTATTCGTTTCAAAATGCAGAATATCATTAAAAAGCAAGCATTAAGCCAGATAAAAGCACAACATAATCCTGTTAAAATATTTGTGGCACCTACGATGAAATTCATGGAGTGGCGCGTTGCTATTCAAACTGAAGAACATGATTATGTTGGAAGAGCATTTGGTCGATATGTTGTCTTTAGTGATAAAGTTAAACGACAAAAATTTTCTCCAGACACTTTACTCTGGCAGATTAAAAGTAATAAAGACATTAGAACATTTCTGAACTTCTCATCAATTTATCGATGGCAAACTCGTAAGCTGGATGACGACACCACAGAAGTTCGTCTAATAGATTTACGCTATTTAAATAAAGGTCACTATAGTTTTGCAGCAATAGCACATGTCGATAATGATAACAATATAGATCACTCATATATAGGATGGGTTTTCACTGAAGAAAAATTACAAAAAAAATTATATTCTAATTAAATTTTAAAAAGAGTGAACCAGAACCATAAACGACACTATGATTCTGATTCACTCTTTTATTTATTTTTTGTCGAAATTATATTAGAGGAGTATTTATATTTTGAATGTGCTACATATCTCATAAGCATAAAATTAATTGCTCCAATCGTTACTATTATTAAAATGAAATAGATATGATATGAAATATTATACATATTCACTTCGCCATAAATCGTAGAAGTCGCTAATCCATCAATTAAATAAAACAGAGGATTTAACTTTAACAATTGAATCATTAAATTCTCATTTGCAGAAGGAATAAAAATAATAGGCACTATAAAAAAGTTTATAACTACAGCTAACAAGAATATCATAGTCATATTTTTATATATAATATCTAACAATCCTAAAGTAACAGATATGAATATTATAAATAGAATCATCATTATATAAAATACAATAAATGCAATGAAAGATGCATCGAAATTCACTGGTTTAAACAATAAAGTAATAATTGATAATATACAACAAACAGAACTTCCGATAAGTGTGTTCGCAACTGTAGTTATCAATGGTGTTGATTGGAACGACTTAGTTATTAAATAATCTTGACTATACTCTTTAAAAGATTTAAAAATTGTCGCAAACATTGTAGCAAATGTAATCATAGCAAAAATTCTATATAACCACCTAGCTTTACTAAAATCTTCAATCTCGATAAACGACAGCATAATTAGTGCTATTAATACTAAGACAAGTTCAACAATTAAGAGAATTGCAAACCATTTCCAAGTATCTATTATACATTGCTTAGTAAACTTTATTAGTGATGGGAAAAGTTTTATATATAATAAAATGTTATCTATCATTTTTACACCTACAATTCAATGTATATCCACTTACTATTTTTCATATCTGCGATAAAATATCCATCACCTGACTTAACAATCCATATATCTTGATTAATATGATATTTATCTTTAAGTTCATCTTTATTAATTATTGGAAAAACAAATCCTGTTAATTTGTCTTGATCATTAAATAACAATTCTACTGGTTGTTGCGTTACGCCTACAACATATCTAGAATCCTTATCGGGAACAAGTGATTTTTTAACTTGATCATGTTTTTTATGTAAATGGCTATTATAATAATCTACAAAATTACTATAATTTGATTTCATATATGGAGATAATTTTTTAAATGAATGCGACTCATATAAAGCTGCTGGGTTAAAATATTGTAGTTTATGTTTTTCTACAACATAATCTTGATTATCGATATTAACACGATATTTTTTTGAATTTTCACCTGTTATTGTTAAAAATGCGTATTTAGGAACTTTTGTATTAGAATCACCATTTAACGTTATCGAGTCGTCTAATACGATTCCATATGCCAATTTTTCCTCAAATGGGTCTTTATTTTCAACTTTCTTTTGAGCTTCAATTATAGGAACATCAAAGCGCCCAATGTTGTTAATGACTAATGCTCCAACGATGGCCAAACAAATCAAGCTTGCAATCAAAATTGTCCAAAACCTCACGACAAAATCAGGAACTTTCGCATGTCTATATCTTTCTACTCTTTTAAAGTTATAGCTCATTTCAGGGAGTCGGCTACGACTTTCTTTCCAATCTAAATCAAAATTTTGCTGTTCTTCATCATTTCCTATACTCATTCGATCTTGCTCATGTTCTTTAAACACAGGTAAAACTTGATTTAGTGAACCTTCCATCCTCACTTGCCCATGTGAAATCCATGCTACATAATTACTTACTTTTTCAACTTTTTCAAGATCATTATCGATGAATACTAACGAATTATTATCGTTAACATAGTCTTTCGATAATTGTTTTGCTTTCTCTAAAAAGTCTTCATCAAGATGTTCAATGATATGGTTTAAAATAATCAATTCTTTTCGACATACACGTGCAATGCTTAAGATTAATTGTGCAAAATCAGAGTGACTAAGCATATTTATATTAAACGTAGACTTATCATCTAAATGTGCAAATTTGATAATTTGATCAACACTGTGCGATGTTGTTTCGTAAGAAAATAATCTTTGAATTTCTTTTACATATTGTCGCACTGTTATATGTATTAAATGTTTGTCTTTTATATCACCATAATAAGTAGAGACCGATTTATTAATTTTACCTCTATCAGGTTTAATGTCACCAGCCATTATCCTACCTAATAAAGTTTTAGAAGCCCCTGGCTCGCCAATAATAGCTAAAGCCTCACCTTGATATATATGTAGTGAAATATTGTTTAATTCTATGTCTTCTGCGGCATAACCAAATGGTAAATACCACTTTCTATTTTTCTTACTTCTATAATAATGCGTGACATTGAGCATTTTTAAGACTATTGAACTTCCCATTCATGTTACATCCTTCTAAATTTTTAATAAAGCGAGTGGCAATCCTTCTTCAGGGGTCTTACTATTAATTCTATATCCCCATGCAAATACACCTTTTAATCGTTCGACTTTGAAGTATTGGTCGCTTCCATCATTAAGTTTATACATTCTACCAAGCACTACCTTAGTACGATCGACTAAGTAACTTTCAGCAATGATGACTTTACTTTGATATACATCGTACTCATTCATGAAGCCATTCATTTCAGCTTTACGCATTTTTTCTTTATATGTTTGTATTTCATGTCTTAATTCTTGCTCAGACATTTCACTTAGCTTTTTATCATTCATCAGAAATACCACTTTCTTCTAATTTTAATTTAATTTTATCATATTTATATCCTTTTCTCATAAGTGACTCTATCGTCTTCATTACTAATTGTTGTCCGTCGTACTTACGCCTTTGTTTTGTATATACTTTTTCAAGATCTTTTTGCAATAAATCATCTAATATATTTTCATCTTGTTCAAAATTTAATTCAGCTATTGCCTGTTGTGCAACATCCATAGAATATCCTTTTTGAATCAGACTTTGAAGTACCTTTTGACGTATTTTAATTTCAGGGCCTTTTTTAGTTTTCATAACTTTTTTGGCAACTTCAATTACCGCTTCAAATGATTGCTCTTCTTCGTAAATCGGAACATATGCATTTATAATATTAGGTTCAATTCCAACTTGATATAATTTCTGTCTATAAATTTCAGGACCTTTGTCAGTAGTGTTTATCATGGTATTCTTTAAGCTTTCAGCATAATCTTCATGGTTAATATACGATTCTTTGTAACAATAATCTATAACTTGTTGGATTGCTATGTCACTTATTTCATTTTGTTGCAAGTGTTGTCTCACTTCTTTTTCAGTTCTTTTTTTATATGATAAGTATTGAATTGCCATATTAATACCTAAACGATAATGCTCATACTTTTGAATATTCTCCATATCTGATGGCTCAAGAATTTGACCTTTTTTTAAATTAAACTTTACAAGTGTATCGATATCTATTCCCATTTCAAATGCTTCATCCAAGAATAAATTAAATCGCTCTTTGTTATTCTTTTGTACTTCTATTTTCGTTATTTTAGTCATATACCCACCACCTTAACTTCTAAATATGTTCTCTATTAACTCATTCAGTTTAAAATATTCTAACAACCATTATTTTATATCACTTATCGCGTTACACAAAATGTTTTACCTATATAAAAAGTCCTCATAAAGTTCATTTATATTATGACTACTTTATGAAGACTAAATTATAATTACGAATTTTGTATATACGCATGCAAAACAATTCAATAGTTATTTAGTTGACTTAATGCCTCTTGATATTGGCTATCAGATATATATTCTTGTTGTTTCATTTTTTCAAGGTTTGTTTTAATTCTATTTTTAAAGTTATCAGACATATTACTTATATCATAAACACTAGGTGCATTGACCTTACTAGCTAATATCGCACTTTGTAATACTGTAATTTGAGACATACTATCACTATTTTTATTTACTGTCGTACCAAAATAGTAATTGGCGGCACTTTCGATTGTATATTGATCGCTACCGTAATAAATGTTATTTAAATAGAAGCTCAATATTTCATTTTTACTATATTGTTGTTCTACTTTATGTGCTACAAACAATTCTTTTAATTTTCTAGTGAAAGAACGTTCATTATCATAATAATAATTTTTCACAGTTTGTTGCGTAATTGTACTTCCACCTTGAACATCTCTATCCCCTATCGTTGAAAACAATGCTCGTGTTGTACCTTTTACATCAAAACCGTGGTGTTTATAAAAACGTTCATCTTCCATTGAAATAAATGCACCTTTTACATAATAAGGCATATTGTCTGCAGATACATAACTGCTTTTATTTTCAATAGTTTTAAGGTCATCAACATTTGCTCTAGAAGATAAGTAATACATTAATCCGATAAACAATGCAAATATGATGATAAATATAATAAACAGACGTAAAAATATGCGTTTACTCTTTTTCTTTTTAGGTGGTTTACCTATAGGTTGATAATACGTATTGTAATGTGGTTCATTACGGTATTGTGAATGTCTCTCAGGCGAGTTGTTCATTCTTTGGCTTCTTTTCATGCGGTAGCTCCTTTACTTAAACTCACTCTATATTTGAGAGTTTAACAGTAGTTCTTATAATAAGCCATACTTAAAGCGAAAAATCGGTCCCAAGGTGTATAAGAATATATGACTATGAGACCAATATCTGAAGTTTAGTCATTAAATTACTATAACTAAATTTTGAATAAAAAAAGAACTGAGAAGAGACATATTAAAGTCTCTTCTCAGTTCATTAAATATTGCGAATTTGTATAATTGACGTATTAGATTATATCGAATAATATTCAAGCTTTACATCAACAAGATTTATGCTTGAAGTTGTTTAACAATTTCTCTGTTAAAATCGTCTAAGTCATCTGGTGTACGACTAGTTACGATATTTTTATCAACTACAACTGATTCATCTACTACGTTTGCACCAGCATTTGATAAATCTTTACGTACATTAAGTACAGCTGTTAGCGTACGTCCATTTAAATCATCAGTATCAATTAAAATTTGAGGTCCATGACAAATTGCAAATGCTGGAACATCATTTTTAGTGAAGTATTTAGCAAACGTACCATATCGACCTTCTGCATCTCCGCGAAGATGGTCTGGTGAGAATCCACCTGGTATTAGAAGTCCATCATAATCTTCTGGTTTAGCATCAGCAATACTTACCTCTACAGTAACTTTTTCACCATGCTTACCTACTACTTCAGCATTTGCAGTATCACCAATGATTTCTGTTTCAAAACCAGCTTCTTCAATTGCTTCTTTAGGGCTAGTAAATTCAATATCTTCAAATTCATTTGATAAGATAATTGCTACTTTTTTAGTCATGTACTAATCACCTTTCTTGTTCGAATTATATTTATTATATAGACGAAATAGAAGGATATTAAACATAGTTGAACTTAACCGGTTATTATTTAGTTAGACACTTGTTTTACTTTTTCTTCTAATTGATCTAGTAACCCAATCCATTCATCAATGTCTTCAACACTTACTTCATCAGGATTAACATGATCAATATCTTCTAAGAATTTTGATAATCTCGTTTTAATTTGTTCCATTGTTTGTTGTTCATTCATAAATGTTTCTCCTTTTTTATATGAGTTTATTTAACAATACGTTAATTTTATCCTAACAGAATTTGACAAAAAGGGATATAATCTTAATAATGTTTACTGTACTTTTGCAACGAATAGAGGAATTTTTTTAGTTTAGGAGTAATAAATATGTGGATGACAAATCAGAAAAAACCCATTTCAATTTCAAATGATCCTTGGGAAGCTTATAACGATATTGAAGATTACGGACAGTTGACGTTGAGTAATATAGAATTTACAACCACAACGCTATGTAATATGAGATGTAGCCATTGTGCAGTTGGTTATACATTACAAACAAAAGATCCTGATGCATTACCTATGGATATTATTTATCGTCGTTTAGATGAAATACCTCAATTAAGAACAATGTCAATCACGGGTGGCGAACCAATGTTCTCAAAGAAATCAATTAAAAATATCGTTAAACCCTTATTAAAATACGCGAAAGATCGAGGTATTTATGTTCAAATGAATTCTAATTTAACGTTGCCTCAAGATCGTTATTTAGATATCGCGGAATACATAGATGTTATGCACATTTCACATAATTGGGGAACTATACAAGAATTTACTGATGTTGGCTTTGGCGCCATGAAAAAACAACCACCTTTAAAAGCAAAATTAAAATTATATGAACAGATGTTAGATAATGCGAGTACCCTATCAAGTCAAGGTATGTTTGTTTCAGCTGAAACGATGTTAAATCAGAGTACTTTACCTTACTTAGATAAAATTCATAAAGAAATCGTTAATGATATGAAATGCAGTCGTCATGAAGTTCATCCTATGTACCCAGCAGATTTCGCAAGTCAATTAAATGTTCTTTCTCTAAAAGAAATGAAACAAGCAATTCATCATTTATTAGATATTCGAGATGAGAATGTATGGATGCTGTTTGGTACGTTACCTATCTATCCATGTATTAATGACGAAAATGATCAAGCACTATTACAACGCTTAAGAGATGCAAAAAATGTGACAACACGAAATGATCCAGATGGACGAAGTCGCTTAAATGTAAATGTGTTTAGCGGAGATGTCATTGTAACAGACTTTGGAGATGAAAATGGTACCATCTCAAATATAAAAACAGACAAATTGACTGATGTATTTAATAAATGGCTCACTTCAGATTTAGCAAAATCTTTAAATTGTCATTGTGAGGCATTTCATTGTTTAGGCCCTAATGTATTAGTGAAAAACATGTATTATCCAAACACTGATTTCAAACAGAAAGAAATAGAAATGCACACAGAAAATATTTTTAGTTAAGCATCAATAATTCACATATATCTATAAAATAAGCACCTCATAAAGTGAGTTTTAGAATAATTTTATGTGGTGCTTAGTTCTGTTTTATGAGAATTATAATATACTAGTTACAACGTTTAACTTGTCCGTGATTTATAATTCTTCAATATGTTGTGCATTTGATAAAAATTCAATAGTATTTTTACTTTCTTCTCTTCTATCTTTTCTACGTTGTACACGCTTAGGCGCACTTTCATAGAACCATTTTTCAACTTTTGATTCTGGATAGACATCTGGTACTTGGACTGGCTTACCATTATCATCTAATGCAACAAAAGTTAAGAAACTTAAGGCTGCTAAATGTCTTTCTTTATTTAATACATCTTCAATAATTATTTGAACACAAACTTCCATTGAACTTGTACCTGCATAACTAACCATCGCTTCATAAGAAGTAATATCTCCTGTTTTGATTGGTCTTAAAAAATCTACAGAATCAGTTGATGCTGTAACTACTTGGGCATTAGCATGTTTCATTGCAGTAATGGCTGCAATTTCATCTATGTTAGCCATCAATGAACCACCAAACATTGTATGGTGATGATTGGTGTCTTGAGGAAATACTTGTTTAGCTTTATAACTTTTTGATTCAGACATTGATTTACGAATACCTTGAGAATTTGACATGCGTTATACCCCTTTTATTTTAATTTCTATTTTTATTGAGCCCAATTGCCGTTTTTAAACACTAATTCTTTAGTGTCATCCTGTTTAATTCCATAAATCGTTAAATCTGCACTTCCTATCATGAAGTCAACATGGACATTTGAATCATTAAGACCACTAGCAATTTTTTCTTCAGTCGTCATTTCAGTACCACCTTCAACATTAAAGCCATATGCCGAACCAATGGCTAAATGACATGATGCGTTTTCATCAAATAACGTGTTGTAGAAAATAGTATTACGATTTGAAATTGGAGAATCATCAGGTACTAAAGCGACTTCTCCTAGTCGCTTAGAACCCTCATCAGTATTGATCAAATCTCTAAGCACATCTTCGCCTTTATCCGCTTTGAAATCTACGATTTGTCCATCTTTAAACGTTAATGTAAAGCCATCGATGATTGTACCATTATAACTTAATGGTAGTTTGTTTGTTACATATCCATTAACGTTGTTACGATCAGGTGCTGTAAAAACTTCTTCAGTTGGTAAATTAGCTATAAAAGCTTGTTGATTGCCATTAACATAGCTCGTAGCATCTTCCCAAATATGTCCTTTAGGAAGTCCTACAACTAAGTCTGTCCCTTCGGATTGATAATGTAACGCTTTATAATTTTTTTCTTGCATCAATTTAGCATGTACACTTAAGTTTTCTATATGTTTTTTCCAATTTTCAATAGGATCGTTCCCTTCAATTCTTACGATATCAAACACTTCATCAATAAACTTCTCTAATGCAATTTCTTCATCTAAATCTGGATAAACACGTCTAGCCCAATCTTTAGAAGGAAAAGCAGCAACAACCCATGGAAACTTATTCTTTTGACTTCCTTCCATATATCCTTTGAATGCTTGACTATAACTCATTTGATTGGCTTTGAGTTTTTCAGGGTCTATACCATTTAGCAAGTTTGGATCACCACTAAGTAAAGCTAAATTTGCAGCGCCACGATTAGCATAATCCATTCGTTCATCTACTTCATACGATTTAACTGCATGATTTTCAAAGTAATTTACCGATTCATACTCAAATTTAAGTCTATTTAATTTAGAATCTGAATAATTTACTTTTACGTCTGAAGCTCCAGCTTTATATGATTCTTCAACAATTAAACGTGTTAAATCGATGGCATCAACTGAAGATCTAATAAAAACAGGTTGTTTAGGTTGTACATTCATACCTATTTTAACTAATAATTCTGCATACTGTTGTAATTTCTCGTTATAACTTAATGAAGTCATATCATCATCCTCCCTAATCTTGACGTAAGTTCCCCAACTCATCAGCAATTGCTGTAACTTCGCTTGGCGAAAAAGAATCTTTAGACATAACAAAATTATGAATTTCTTCTATATCTTGCTGATTGGCATTTTTAAATTTATCCGGATTTAACAAACCTTGATTAACAATATTTAATTTTTTTCTAATATCTGCAATCATTGTTTCATTATTATTTTGACTCACGTTATCACCTCTTTAATACAATATTCTATCAAAGTATGATAATTTAACAAACTTTTATTGGATATAGTATTATTATGTCTTTATAAAATTTTAAAATAACTATAAAATGGTTTATATAGGATTAATTAGGGGGAATAGAGTATGGTAGATGTAGCATTTGTATGTCTAGGAAATATATGTCGCTCTCCTTTGGCTGAAGCAATCATGCGTCAACGTTTGATAGATAGAAACATTTCAGGCGTTAACGTTTACTCAAGAGGAACAGGTAAATGGAACCTTGGAGAACCTCCTCATGAAGGTACTCAAGATATTCTTAATCGCCATAATATACCTTTTGATGGTATGATTAGTGAGTTATTTGAATCAAGTGATGATTTTGATTATATTATTGCTATGGATCAGAGCAATGTTGATAATATCCAATACATCAATCCTAATATAAAAGGAAAATTGTTCAAATTGCTCGAATTTAGTAACATGGAAGAGAGTGATGTGCCAGATCCTTATTACACTAATAATTTTGAAGGTGTATATGAAATGGTACAATCATCTTGTGACAATCTAATTGATTTCATCGTCAAAGATGCAAATTTGAAAGAGGGGGAAATAAAATGGAAAACAAATTAATTCCTGGTATTTTAATTGGCGCTATTGTTGGTGGTGCTGCTACTTTAGCTGACAAATCAACACGTAACGCTTTAATTCAATCTGTAAAAGATGTTAAAGAAGGTAATCGTACACGCAAACCTTCTAAATTCAATTCTATTAAAGACGAAGTTTTATATTGGAAAGATACAATTGAAGAAATTCGTCGCAATAACCCAGAATTAGAAAAATCAATTAAAGATGCTAAAGATACTTTCGTTGAACGTAAGAATATCCGCATTGGTCAATAATTGATTGTTTATTTTAGCTAAATCTCTTTTATAACTTTAGTTAAAATAAAAACTAACTGAAAGTGATAAGTAAAATATTATTTTTGTTTTTCACTCATAGTAAGGCGGGACAATGAAATCTTTATTATATAACAGGTTTCTGTCCCGCTTATTTTACTATTTAAATTAATGTATGTGGTTAAAGCAAAGGAGATTGTTATGTCAAAAGAAAATAAATCAAACTCGAAGTATCTTAACTCTATTAAAGACGAGCAAGAGAAGAATCAAGATAAAATTAATGTTGATCGTACATATGTAGAGCCTCAAGAATTTCAATCTAAAGAACCAAAAAAAGAGAATCAAGTCTTTTTCGTTTCACGGTTAAACAAACCAGCTAAGTATACAAAAAATTCTAATTTTCTTTCTTATTTAATTTATCGAATAGGCAAAGATGACGCTTCAGGCTTAGCAGCACAAATGACTTATCATTTTGTATTAGCTATGTTCCCAATGTTAATTTTCCTATTAACATTGTTACCATTATTTAACTTAGATCAAAGCCAAATCACCGGTTTATTAAGTAATGCACCTGCTGACACATCAAGTCTTATTAAAGATGTAATTAGCGATGTCACTAAAAATTCTAGTGGCGGTTTACTTTCTATCGGGTTAATCTTAGCAATTTGGTCAGCTTCAAATGGTATGACTGCAATTATGAATTCATTCAATGTAGCTTATGATGTTGAAGATAATAGAAATGGTATTCTTTTAAAGATACTAAGTGTTATTTTCACAATTGTGTTAGGCGTCGTATTTTTACTTGCCATGGCATTACCTACTATGGGGTCAGTTATTGCTCATTTCTTATTCGGTCCTCTTGGATTAGATAGTCAAGTTAAATGGATCTTTAGTTTAATTAGAGTTGTATTACCATTAATTATTATTTTGATTCTATTTACAATTCTATACTCAGTAGCTCCAAACGTTAAAACTAAACTAAAATCAGTATTACCAGGAGCTATATTTACATCAGTTATCTGGTTACTTGGGTCTTTCGCATTTGGTTTCTACATTTCAAATTTTGGAAACTACTCTAAGACTTATGGCAGTATCGCAGGTATTATTATCTTATTAATTTGGTTATATTTAACAAGTTTTATCATTATTATTGGTGCTGAAATTAATGCAATCATCCATCAGAAACATGTTATTAAAGGACAAACTCCTGAAGAAGCAGCGCTCGACCATGATGATAATAACCAGAATCACTTTAATGAAGATACTACTTATGAATATAAACATACAGCTACTGGCAAAGATGAAGACTATAAAGTCGATAAAGATCCAAAAGATAAACAAGAAGAAGATGCTTCATTAACTGAGAAAATTAAAGATAAATTTACTAATAATGACGATGATAATAAAAAATAAGTGTTTAATTACTAATTAAATTAATAAAAGGTTGAGGCAACGGTTTATCGCCTCAACCTTTTTTATTGAATCAAATTATGTTGGAATGCATAAATTACGGCTTGTGTTCTATCTTGTACTTCTAATTTACTCAATATATTGCTTACATGAGTTTTAACGGTTTTAATTGTAATATGAGAAGCACTCGCTATTTCTTGATTTGAATACCCTTTTGCAATTAATAATAAAATTTCCATTTCACGCTCAGTCAGCATTTCATATAATTCTGCACGTTTCTTCATCCTGTTACGCATCTTAACTAAAACTTCAGGTTCAAATACAGATTCACCATTATAAGTTTTGCGTACTGCGTCGGCTATATCACTAGCACTAGTCGTTTTTAAAATATAGCTATCTACACCAGCATCTAATGCTCTATATACCTCTTTATCTTCAATAAAACTAGTTAACATTACAACTTTAATATGTGGCAAATCTTTTTTGATTTGAGTAGTTGCTTCAACGCCATCCATGTCATCCATTAATAAATCCATAAGAATTAAATCAGGTTTTAATTCATGAGCTTTTGCAATGGCATCTTTACCAGATTCCCCTTCTCCAACTATCTCAATGTCAGATTGTGTTGATAGATAACTTGATATCCCAATTCTAACCATTTCATGGTCATCAACGAACAAAACTTTAATCGTCATTATTATCATCCTCCCTATTTAACGGTGCTTTAACTTCTATTCTCGTTCCAGAATCCGGTAACGATACAATATGGAATGTCGCACCAATTTCTAATGCGCGTTCTCTCATATTTTTTAATCCATAACTTTGCTCTAATTTCTCGTCAACATTGAATCCTTTACCATTATCTTGAATTCGAAGTAATAGATAATCTTGTTGGTTAAATAATTCCACTGTGACTTTAGTTCCATTTGAATGTCTTAACGTATTTGATATAGCCTCTTGTGTAATTCTAAATAAATGATCTTCTATACCTTTAGGGACCTTGAAATCTTGAATATCGTGTATGACTTTCATAGGCACTTTCTTTTGCAAATCAATAACTAAATCTTTGATACCTTCACCTAGTGATTTATCTTTTAGACCTAAAGGTCTTAAATGAAGTAATAATGCGCGCATTTCAAGTTGAGACTCCTGAACCATTTTCTCTAAAACTGGTATTTGTTGATCAAGCGGTGCCTCTAACTTTGTTTCTTTTATTGCAGATAACATCATACTTGCTGCAAAAAGTTGTTGACTTACAGAGTCGTGTAACTCGCGAGCTAACCTCTGTCGTTCATCCTCAATGATTTTCTTAACTTTGACATCATTCATATTGTAATTTTCATTAGTTAAGTTTTGCGTTTTCATTCGTAAACGGTGCAACTCTTGATTTAGCGGAACTAATGTTTGATAAAGGTCTATGGTTTCGTTATAAAGCTCAATATTTTGATCATTAATACCTACTGTTTCTCCTTCAATGGCATGTTCAATTTGTGACTTAATCCACTGATTTTGTTGATTAATTTTATATGCGAGAATTGAACCTACAATAATACAAAGTAAAATGATGACTAAATTTAAAAATAGAAAAACAGGTATCCCAAAAATTTGAGTATAAAACATACCTTGGAAATAGATAATATTAACAAATACTTTATCTATAAATAAGAACGCGGTTAACATGCTATAAACTAGTATAAGCATTGAACCGATAGCTCTTAAGTAGTGGTTCATCGATAAATCACCTCAACATCTCCTATGAATGTCGAAACATAAACATTGACATTATAATTCTCTTCTTTAGGCTTCTCTTCAACTTGGATATGATTATTTTCAACTTTATACGATTGGCCATTTAAATAAGCATTTCCATATAGAGCAGCCATGTGTAAATTAATATTATAATTCAATGGTACCACTAACTGAATTTTCCCTAAAATATGTCTTACTACTATTGTATTATTCTCTTTAATATTTGCAGCTTTTGTCATATCAACGTGTATATCACCAACACCATGTTGGATTTGTACATCTTCCCATTTATAAACATATACTGGTGTGCGTTGCTCTCCAAACCACTTTTGTTTAATAAATTGAGGGGATGTAACTTCATCTTCTGAAGCAATCACTTTTAAAGGTTTAAACTTAAAAATGAGATATCTAATGATTACGATAACTAGAAAGACAAATAATATTATGATGGTATATTTATTCGACAATAAAGTAAATGCAATAAGCAATGCACCTATCCAAAACGCTAAGAGACCCCTTACTTTATGAAAGTAAAGGTAGCCTACATAAACTAATATACATCCTAAAAGTAATACAAATAGATAGCCTATTTTCTCAAAAAAGATGTAATAAAAATTGGCAATAATCATTAATGCCGTAAATACGATTAATAACTCTGTCGATATATATTTTCGAGTCAATGTGTCGCCTCCTATTCCTTTCAATTAAGCTACTACACTCATTTGTTCAATTATGTCACATTGGCCTTGTGTTGTGATCTTTTCTTTAGAGCAACGATGAATATCCGCTTCAATTTTTGCACAATAGGCTTCAAATAGATCAAGCTGTCTTTTAAGACCTTCAATTTCATAATTATTAATTTCTTGTGCATGTTTAATATTATACGTATTAGTAATATCAATATATTTATTTTCTAATGTTGCAGTTAAACTGTCAATTAACTTATTCATTTGCGCTTTCTTTTCTTTTAAATATTCAATGTAATTTTCAATACTCTTTAATTTTTGATCTAAACTGATTTTGTAATCATTAATGTTTCGTTTAATAACTACTTTAAGAAAGTGTTGTAAATATAAGTCCATATAATTCATAGAACCACCTCGTCCTTGATTAAGCTCAATTATAGTTTAAAGTGACTCAAACTCATATAGGCTCTAGGACCATCTTACTCTCATACTTTAGTACGATGTTTATTATTTCTATAGAATTTATATAAAATTCATGTAAGTTATACCTCAAATTTTATTTTCAACTTAAACAGGTGTATGATTAATTATATTTATTTTTGAACGAAAGTAACATCAATGATTAACACACATCGTCTTAATTGGCTTCCTTATGTACTTATTGTGATTTCACTTCACATTCTGGGTTTGGCCTCCTCTATTTAGCAAATACTAATCATTTACTACTTGGTATGAGATTACTTGCTTATACATCATTAGGACTTCGATACGCTTTTGATGCAGACCATATAGATGCTATTGATAATACAGTGCGTAAATTAATCCAACAATAACGTAATCCAGTAGGTGTAGGTTCCTACTTCTCAATTGGACATTCTACAGTAGTCTTTTTTTTGGCTGTCTTTTTAGGCATTTCAATTAATGGGCTAAAAATGCATTACCCCACTTTCAAGAAATTGGTGGAATTATTGGCACTCTCGTTTCAGGAACATTTTTATTTATCATAGGTATATTAAATCTAATGATATTAATTTCTTTAATAACTTTATTTTTAAAGTTTCGCAAAGACAAAATTAATGATGAAAAGTTAAATGATTTATTAGATACACGTGGCTTTGTTTCTCGTATGGTCGGACCATACTTTAAATTTATTAGTCATAGTTGGCATGTCTTGCCACCAGGCTTTCTATTTGTTTTAGGATTTGATACTGCTAGTGAAATCTCATTGCTAGCTTTATCTTCAGGTGCATCACAGCAAGCAATTTCATTCGTAGGTATAATATCTTTATCTATATTGTTTGCTTCCGGAATGAGTTTGCTATATACATTAGACGATATACTTATGATTTCTGCTTATAATTGGGCATTCTTCAATCCTATTCGAAAAATTTATTACAATATTACAATTACTGCTATATCTGTTATCGCTACGCTATTAATTGACACTGTTGAATTACTACAAATACTAGTTGATAAGCTTCAATTAAAAGGTTCTATCTGGGAATTTATTGAAAACATACAATTTGATAATATAGGTTATATTTTAGTGATTTTATTTATTATCAGTTGGCTCATTTCTACTTTAATTTGGAAATTTGGCAAAGTTGAACAACGATGGTCTTAATAGATTCATTTCTTGGACATTATTCGTAGAATAGTTAATACTTTATTGACTTTCACAAAGGAGATTATGTTATGACTAAAACTATTGCTCTAGTTACTGGTGCTTCATCAGGACTAGGATTTGAAACATCGCTCATGCTTGCTGAAAAAGGATTTCAAGTATATGCCACGATGCGTAATTTTAAAAAAACAAATAGATGTAAAAAATGAAGCGACTAAAAAGAAATGTAGACCTAACCATTTTAGAATTGGATGTAACCAAATTAGATAGTATTAAATCTGCTGTTGAATTCATTATACAAGAAGAAGGTCGTATAGACATTTTGATTAACAATGCTGGCGCCGGCTTTAATAAAACTACAGAACAAGCAACCGATGAAGAAATAAATTGGCAACTTAATTTAAATTTAATGGGTGTTATTCGAATGACCAAAGCTGTATTACCAATCATGAGATCACAAAGAGAAAATCGTGTGATCAATATTTCGTCAGTTGGAGGCCTAGTTGGACAACCTTTCAACGAAATATATTGTGCCGCTAAGTTTGGTGTTGAAGGTTATACAGAATCTTTAGCAAGTTATATTCAACCTGAATTCAATATTAAATTTACTATTATTGAACCCGGATGCATCCAATCTGAATTTATGCCCAACATTATGAAACACTTAACTCAAACTGGTGGCATACAAGAAGATGAATATACGCACTTATACAATTCATATATTAGTGGTATTAAAGAAAATTATGGGCATGATGCTTCTCAAAGTTCACATGAAGTTGCGCAAGTCATTTAAAAAACAATTGAAATGAAAGAGCCACCTATCAAAACGCGTACGTCTGATTGGTCTGAAACTTTCACAAAAATTAAAACCAAACTAGACCCAGATGGCAAACAACAGCAGAAACAAGTCTATAAATTATTAGGTAAATAACTTTATAAAACTAACTAGTATAAACTAAAAACCAGTAAATGAGCGTTGTCATCTCATTTACTGGTTAATTTATATATATCGAATTTTTAATTAATAGTAATTAAATATGAAATTAATCAATTTTTGTAGTTAATAATGGTCCATCTTTAGTAACGATAACCGTATGTTCGATTTGAGCGACAAAACTCTTATCTCTAGTTTCGAAGGCCCATTCATTTTTACCTTCTGTTACAAAAGTTGCTTTAGAAGAAATAAATGGCTCTACTGCAATTACAACCCCTTCTTTAAGTAAAGTTTTATCTTTAGGATCATAATAGTTCATAACATGGTTAGGGGCCTCATGTAGTGATTGACCTACACCATGCCCAGTTAGATTTTTAATGACAGTTAAATCATTTTGACGTGCTGTTGCATGTACTGCTTTACCGATATTACTTAATTTAGTTCCAGGTTTAACTTTTGCCATTGCATTTTCAAATGCCATTAGTGCAACATCACATACTTTTTGTTTAAGTGGGTCACTTGCTTTACCCACAACAAAAGAAATACCTGTATCAGCGTAATAACCATTTTTTAGAGCTGATACATCTATATTAACTAAATCTCCTTCACGAATGATTCGTTTGCCAGGAATGCCATGCGCTACTTCTTCATTAACACTTATACATGTTTGCCCAGGGAAATTCTCATCATGAATAGGTGCTGAAATAGCACCATGTTCTTCAAACAAATCTTTAGCTATATTGTCTAATTCTTTAGTTGTAATACCAGGTTTAGTAGCTTCTTGCATAGTATCTCTAACCTTAGCACAAATGTAACCTATCTCTTTTAAGGCTTGTAATTCTTCTTCTGTTTTTACAATCATAATATCCCGTTCCTTTTTAAATTGTGATTACATCTTATTATACCAAAAAAATTTTGATATACTAAACATACAAAAAATGAAGCGCAAAATAATTTCTGTTTAAAAGATAAAATTATAATTGTTATTTTCGTACAACGAGAGGATTTATCATATGGATAAATGGTACAAGAAAATTATAGGAGCGAGAACAATCAAAACTGGCCTAGCGACCTTTTTAACATCGCTATTTTGTTTGATGCTTGATCTCACTCCAATCTTCGCTATATTAACTGCTATTGTAACTATCGAACCTACTGCAAAGGCGTCATTAAAAAAAGGTTATAGAAGATTGCCCGCAACGGTAATTGGTGCATTATTTGCTGTACTTTTTACTTTTATTTTTGGTGACCAATCGGCTTTAACGTATACGTTTAGTGCACTTTTTACTATCTTAGTTTGTACTAAATTAAACCTGCAAGTTGGTACTACTGTTGCGGTGTTAACATCGGTTGCCATGATACCTGGCATACACGACGCCTATTTATTCAACTTTTTTTCAAGATTATTAACTGCATTAATCGGTTTGGTTACAGCAGGATTGGTCAATTTTATAGTTCTGCCTCCTAAATATTATCAGCAAATTGAAGATAATTTAACGCAATCCGAATATAAAATGTATGAGTTGTTCTCTTCAAGATGTAACGAATTATTATTAGGAAAATTTGATTCTGATCATAGTAACGATCTTTTAAATAAGTTGATGGGTGTTATAAACAAGACTGAAACTTTAACTGGCTATCAAAAAGACGAATTACATTATCATAAAAACAAAGAAGATGAATGGAAACGATTAAAAAATATTTCGAACCGTTCCTATATCGATAGATTACTGGCTACTCACCTATCAAATATTATATATTTACCTAAACACATACATTTAGTTTTTACACCTGAGGAAAAAATAGCTATTATTAAAATTAGTAATAGTGTCAATAATATTATCAAAAGCAATCATTTTGAGCCTCACCTCTCATCTGCATCAACACTTAAATCTTCTGTCAAACTCTTAGAAGAATTTGATCAGAATCAAATCAAAAGTCATGTCATTTATGAAATACTTCTAATCTATAAATTATTAGATAGTAGATATAATGACAAATAAAAAGTGACGTACTGGAAAATTTCTATAGATCCGGTACGTCATTTTTAATTGCTTATTATATTTGTTATTTTTTTGATGATCTTTCTATAATAACTCTTTTAGCCGCTTCTTCTTCAGTGTTATCTAATTGTTTAGGTTCAAAAGGCATACCTTTACGTTCGCAGGCTTTTTCTAATAAATAATCAGTCAGTTCATGATTCTTTGGAAGGATAGGTCCATGTAAATATGTTCCTAATAAATTTTTATAGTGAATACCTTCTTGTTTATCATCATCATTATTACCGTAACCAACCGTAACATGTCCTAACGTACCAAAATTATGATGTGTTCGACCACCGTGATTCTCGAAGCCAACTATCGTTCCAAATGTATCACTCTCGATTACTATATCACCAGTTAATCGTTCAGTTCGTGATTCAGTATAGAAATCTAAGATACCTAAACCTTCAAGTTCAGTTCCATCAGGCGTAATATATTTTGTTCCTAAAAATTGATAACCACCACAAATCGTTAATCCTGGCATACCATCTTCAATAGCATCTTTAAGTGTAGTCTTTATCTTGCTTAATTCCTTAGTAGCAATACTTTGTTCTCTATCGCTGCCACCGCCAATAAAGAAGATATCACAATTATCAAGCGTCACACCTTCAGTTTGGTTAACTTCTACTACATTTAATTGAATACCACGTTTCTTTGCTCTTTGTTTGAGTGCAATAATATTTCCTATATCACTATATAAATTTAATTTATCTGACATAAAATGATAAACGGTTAATTCATTCATATTTATTGCCCTCCTTTAAATGAACGATTAAGTTGTTCTAACATTGGAGATAAAGATGTGTAGTTAGGAATAGCTACAGTGAAACCTTCATAATTCATTGTCATTGCAGTTGCTTTATAAATATCTTTTTCAAGTATAATTGGAACATTTATTTCGGCTAATTTCAGACGTAATTGTAATTCTTCAGCTCGAGTCCCAGTAACAATGATCGTTTCAATATTTTGTTCGCTTAATTTCTCGAAATCGGCATCATAAATCCAAGAAGTATCACGACCATCAGCAGCATTATCATTTAGACTAATGACATATACTTTTTTACCTTCTAACTGTTCTCCTACTGATAAACTAGCATTCATACCTGCAGGATTCTTAGCTAAATTAATCATAGCCTCTTTATGATTAAGTTTAAAATATTGCATACGACCATTATCTGAAGTATATGATTCGAAACCAATTCGAATAGACTCATCATTGAGCCCTAATTCTCTCAACACAGTATAGGCAGCTAATGCATTATAAGCGTTGAAGTCTCCGGCAATTTTCATGTTAAATGTTGTTTCATTTATATTTAATACTAAGAACGGAGATACTGTGAATGATGAAACTTCATATTTAGGTAATTCACGTTTGAATCCACATGAACAATGGTAATGACCGATTTGATTATAATGAATGTAATCGTATGCTAATAATTTGCCACAATTTGGGCAATACTTACTCTCGTTCATAGTACTTTGCTCAAACTCATGTGCGTGTGCTTTCATACCATAATAAACGATAGAGTCACTAGCTATTTTAAGTCGACTTACAAAAGGATCATCTGCATTGAGTAACAATTTAATTCCTTTATTACTAATTGACTTAGCTATGTTATTTACCATTATATCTATTTCGCCAAAGCGATCCATTTGATCACGGAAGAAGTTAGTAAATATCATCATTGATGGAGTGACTTCTTTTAAAACTCGAGGAATAGATCCTTCATCGATTTCAATAACCGCTACTTTAGTATTTTTAGTGCTTTGCATGATAAAGGCAGATGTGATACCTGCTGCCATATTAGCACCTTCATTATTATGTATAATATCAATACGATTTGCTTTTAATGTATGTCCTATAAGATTAGATGTCGTCGTTTTACCATTAGTCCCACTAATAAAAACGATGTCATCTACTTGTGCAGCTAATTTTCTTAATATATTTTGATCCACTTTGCGGGCAACTTGTCCAGGTAAATCTGTACCTTTTTTCCCAGCAGCGATACTAGCCTTACGAGCCAATTTCGCTAAGTACGTTGCAGTCCATTGTCTCATGTGCTTCCTCCTCATATAAATCACTTGAATAATTATAACACGTAAAGGGTATAACAAAAAACATTCTCAATTAAAAATAACAAGTCACATTCTAGATTATAATAATTATTATTTACTAATGAGAATAGATTTGTTATACTTTTAATGAACAAAGACAAAATCAATTATAAAATCTTAAATAGAGGTGACTTAATTATGCTAAGTAAAGACTTGTTAGAAGCACTTAATGATCAAATGAACCATGAATATTTCGCAGCTCATGCTTATATGGCAATGGCAGCTTATTGCGATGATGCTTCATATGAAGGTTTCGCAAACTTCTATATCCAACAAGCTAAAGAAGAACGTTTCCACGGTAAAAAAATCTATGATTATATCAATGATCGTGGTGAACATGCTGAATTTAAATCAATACCAGCGCCTAAAACTGAATTTAAATCTATCCTTGAAACATTTAAAGATGGATTAGCACAGGAACAAGATGTTACTCGTCGTTTTTACAATTTATCTGAAATAGCTCAAAAAGATAAAGACTATGCTACGATTTCTTTCTTAAACTGGTTCTTAGATGAGCAAGTTGAAGAAGAATCAACATTTGAAACACATATTGATTATTTAAATCGTATTGGTGATGACTGCAATACTTTATATTTATATGAAAAAGAATTAGCAGCTCGTTCATTTGATGAAGAATAACTTTTATCTCAAGGTTTAATTATGATTGAGACAAACTATTTTTATTGCTTGCCTAGTACATTGTAAGTAACTAACATACACAAAAAGGTATAATGCTAGTTATTCTCAAGACTCATAAATATTAATGGAGTGGATAATGAATTCGAAATGAATTCATTTCTACTCTTTTTTTATTTTATGAATGCAACATTCTGGAAATAAATTTATATTTTTAGCTAAAATAAAAGAATCAATACTTGAAAGGACAGTGTTAGGAATGGAAAATGCCTTTATAGCATTAGACTTCGAAACTGCAAATGGTAAACGTACAAGTATCTGTTCAGTTGGTATGGTCAAAGTAGTTAACAATGAGATTGTGGAATCTTTTTATACTTTAGTTAACCCTTTTGATTATTTCTCTCAGACGAATATTGAGGTTCACGGTATTACACCTGAAGACGTGAATGATGCTCCCAGTTTTGAATATGTATTCCCTTATATGATGCAATTTATTGGTAAATTACCTGTTGTTGCTCACATTGCTGCTTTTGATATGAATGTACTTCATCAAAGTTTAAAACAGTTAAATATAGAAACACCCTCCATGATTTACTTCTGTTCATATCAACTTGCTAAACGTACAATTGATGCATATCGCTACGGACTAAAACATTTAATGAAACATTATAAATTAGATTTTCACGGTCATCATGATGCACTCAACGATGCTAAAGCTTGTGCAATGATTACGTTTAGATTATTAAAACACTATGACAATTTACAAAGTATGCTACAAATTTATGGCAAAAATTTAAAAGATAAAGGTTAACCCATATGAATCGCAATTACTGGTTTAGTTTAATTGCTAATGTCATCATGAACCTTTATCTTTCTATAAAATCATAAATCGTCATATTCTCATATGTTGACTGTTCTAAATTGCCAACCGTTACACCGATTAACCTTATTGGAACATCAGGATCCTTCAAATCGTTATACAAATCATAAGCTACGTTATATATATCAATATCTCTACTTACTGCCTCTCTCAAACTTCTTTGTTTGGAAAATGTTTCATATTGATACGTTTTTAATTTAACTGTTACGGTGCTACCTGATTTTTGTAACTTAGATAGACGTTCTGCAGTCTTGCCAGATAGTTCCCATATTTTTTGTAAAATTTCTTCATCATCATTCACATCAGTTGAAAATGTTCGTTCAGTACCCACGGATTTACGCACTCTCGTTGCTTTTACTTCACTATGATCAATTCCTCGAGCTTTAAGATATAAGCCACGACCTCTTTTTCCGAACCAATGTATTAATTCAAATTCAGTTTTATCATACAAATCTTTACCTGTATATATATCATGGTTATGCATGACTTTTTTCGATGCTTTACCCACACCTGGAAAGTCACCAATATCAAGATTCATTAAAATATCGTTTACATTATTATAATCGATAACCTTCATGCCATTAGGCTTATTCATACCACTTGCTAATTTTGCTAAAAATTTATTATACGATACACCTGCAGAAGAAGTTAATCCAGTTTGTTCAAATATGTCGCGTCGAATAAACGTTGCGATTTTAGATGCAGACAAGTCAGGTCTAACAAGGTGAGTAATATCTAAATACGCTTCATCCAATGACATAGGTTCTACAATATCTGTATAACTTTTAAATATAGACATTATCACGGCAGAGGCTTCTCTATAAGCGTCAAATCTTGCTCTTACATAATATCCATTAGGACATAATTTATGGGCTTGAGACATTGGCATTGCAGAATGAACCCCATATTTTCTAGCCTCGTAAGAAGCAGTAGAAACCACACCACGAGTACTTGCCTTACCACCTACAATTACAGGTTTACCTTTTAATTTAGGGTTATCTCGCATTTCTACTTGTGCAAAAAAGTAATCCATATCTATATGAATAATCCTTCTTTCAGCCATCGTCTCACCTCTTTTAAAATAAACCAAAATAAAATAAGCCTCAATATAATTATAATGTGACTAGCAACAAAACTCATGAAATGTGCACATAAATAATTATATTGAGACTCACAATTTATTCAAATTCGTCATTAGCTTGTATTGGTCTTTGATGATACATAATTAAACCTTCATCTGATGGATGTATATATTCAAATTTATTAGTAAATGTAATACCTACTAAATATAAATCAATTAAGCAATATCCAATATGTATACTTAACATAATAATAATTGAGGAGTATGCGTAAATACTGAATATAAACATTAATACTCCTGTTAATATAAACATTGGAGCTAGCATTATTGTGCAAAATTGCCATTTATTAAAATATTTTTTAGAAATATGTACTAATAAAAAACCTTTTTTATATTTAAAATGAGGCTGTTCTCCTTTTGAACAGATAAAAAATGAAATTCTATGAATCAGTTCATGAAGTCCTAAAATAACTATAAAACCTAAAATACCATATAATAAGTTAGCTAAAAATGTTTGTTCATGAATGGTTGTAAACATGAATGCCCATTTATAAGTAAACACTATCATAAATAAAATCACTACTAATTGAGTTACCATAAATTTAGGTAAGTTGATTCTATTTGGAGAAAAATCAATTTTCTGCACAATAATGACCTCCAATCTCTGTTAATTTTCAACCATAGTATACACAGTCGATGTTAAGAAAAAATTTTTTTTATAAGATTTAATGCTCTGTAACCATTTCTTAATATTTGTATTAAAATTTTACGTTTAAGATTTTCTTTCAAATAATGCAACTGTCTCTACATGTGTTGTTTGAGGAAACATATCGACTGGTGTAATTTCTTGCAATTCATATTGTGAATCTAATATTTGAGCATCTCTTTGTTGCGTAGATGGATTACAAGAAATGTAGACAATACGCTTAGGATTTAGTTTAAGCAGTGTTTGTAAGAAAGTTTCATCGCACCCTTTTCTCGGGGGATCTACCATAACAACATCTGGTTTGATACCTTGTTGTTTCCATTTTATAATGACTTCTTCTGCTTTTCCACAGACAAAAGTTGTATTTTCAAATCCATTTAAAGTCGCATTTTGTTGTGCATCTTTAATCGCTGACGGCACGACCTCAACACCATAAACATGTTTCGCTACTGACGCCATATATAAACCTATCGTACCAATACCGCAATATGTATCAAGAACTGTTTCTTCACCTGTCAATTGCGCATACTCTATTGCTTTTTGATATAATTTTTCAGTTTGAGAAGAATTTATTTGATAGAATGATTGGTCACTTATCTTAAATGTAGTATCACTAAGTTGATCAGCAATCTTATCTTTGCCGTATAACGTTACAGACTGTTGCCCCATAATTACATTGGAATGACTATTATTAATATTTTGTTTAATGCTAGCTATGTTAGGAAAAGTTTCTTTTAATTTTTCAACTAAAATTGAAGCTTGCTGGAAATTTTTACCATTTGTTACAAAAACGACCATCTTATCATCAGAATAATAGCCTGTGCGAATAACTAAATGTCTTAAAAGTCCTTTTTTTGTACACTCATTATAAACACTAATATCGTAATCAATAATCCATTGTTTGACGTGATTCATAATATCTTGGTGTATATCATCTTGAATTAAGCAACTATCCATATCGATAATATCGTGACTTCTTTGTCGATAATATCCTATAATTACTTTTCCATCTCTATCTTTACCAATTGGCAACTGTGATTTATTTCTGTAATGCCAAGGATGATTCATACCGATAGTTTTGTTAATGATTGTATTACTAAATTGTGCTTTTCTATGGAATAAGTTGGTAACTTGTGACTGCTTCATAGCTAATTGGGCATCATATGTCATGTGTTGCAATTGACAACCACCACACTTCCAATAGTATTTACATGGCGGTTCCACGCGTTGTTCACTTGGTTTAATAACTTGAAGTAGTTTACCAATAGCAAAATTTTTCTTTACTTTTGTAATTTTATATTTAATCACTTCACTAATTAACGCATTTGGCACAAATATCGGATAACGGTCGATTTTAATGACGCCATGCCCTTCATGTGTTAAATCAACAATGTTACCTTGTTTTATTTCATTTTTAATTATGGTTTCCATTATTTCACCCCACATAAAAAGAGGTTAGAGTAGTTTAATCTTGGTTTTGTTTTTCATACCTAAGACATCAAAACTATTGCTCAACCTCTTCAACTGTATAATTTACTCTGATATTTCATTGTTTTTAATAATTTCTTCATTCGATGGCTTCTCTTCAATAATACCATCTTCGACTTGTTGATCTTCAGTTAATTCCTCATTATATATATCTTTTGGCGTACATACTTCGATATGTCTTTTTAAATTCAAGAAATTAGCTGGTAATTTACCACCATATTCACCATCTACATTCAATTGCATTTCAGTAAAGGATGAGATATTAATTGATTTAGCTTTCTCATAAATAACCTTTGGATGCTTAATGTGTTCTCCGCGAGATGCTAAGGTCATGATGTGCCCTAGTTCAGCAAGGTTAGCCTTTTCTACAATAATTAATGTAAAATGCCCGTCGTCTAACTTAGCATCTGGAACTAATTTCTCAAATCCTGCCATTGAGTTTGTCAGTCCTAATAAGAATAATAATGCCTCACCTTGAAAAACTTGATTATCATATTCTATACGCAAATCTACAGCTTTCATCTGAGGTAACATTTCAAATCCTTTAATATAATACGCAAAGGGGCCTACAATTGACTTTAATCGACTTGGCGTCTCATAAGAAACTTGAGTTAATTGACCACCAGCTGCTAAATTGATGAAATAACGATTATTCATTTTTCCTATATCCACTTTAGTCGTGTGATCATCAATAATAACATCAACAGCACCCATAATATCACTTGGTAAGTGCAAGGCTCTACCGAAATCATTCACTGTCCCCATAGGGATGATACCTAATTTAGGGCGATTGGGCTGTTCAGCTATGCCATTAACAACTTCATTAAGTGTGCCATCTCCACCAGCTGCTATAATAATATCATAATCTCTTTTAAGTGCACGTTCAGCTTCAAGCGTTGCATCGCCTTCACGCTCAGTTGCATAAGCACTTGTCTCATACCCGGCACGTTCTAATTTAATTAAAACATCTGGTAAAGTTCTTTTAAAAAGTTCCTTTCCAGAAGTTGGATTATAAATGATTCTTGCACGTTTTCTCATAAATTATCCCTCATCTTTTTATACATATTCTTATATTAAATGATTTATAAGAGAGTTGGAAGTATTTAAATCAATAATCTTTAAAATACATTTATTACACTATTTACAATTAAATAATCATAGCAGTTATAACATTAAAAATAATTGAACTAAAAACACCACACACCAAAATTAAAAGGCTTGTTCCCTAACCATGATAGGAAACAAACCTTAAATGATGCTTTAATTCATTATGTTTAAATCTTTAATTAACGTTTATTTAATTCTTGTTTTAATATTTGGTTTACTTTTTGAGGATTAGCTTGGCCTTTAGATGCTTTCATAATTTGACCAACTAAGAAGCCCATTGCTTTCCCTTTACCATTTTTATAATCTTCAACAGATTGAGGGTTATTATCTAAAGCTTCAGTGACGAATTTAGTTAAAGTAGCTTCATCAGAAATTTGAACTAAACCTTTATCTTCCATAATTTGTTTAGCATCGCCACCATTTTCAGCTAATTCTGGGAAAACTTTTTTAGCGATTTTACTACTCATCGTACCATCTTCAATAAGTTTAATCATACCAGCAAGGTTTTCTGGTGTTAATTTAGTATCTTGTAACTCAACTTGGTTTTTATTTAAATATTCATTAACGCCACCCATTAACCAGTTTGAAGTTAACTTAACGTCTGCACCTTTTTCAATAGCACCTTCAAAGAAATCAGACATCTCTTTAGTAAGTGTTAATACGTGCGCATCGTATTCAGGTAAACCTAAATCATTTACATATTTAGCTTTACGCTCATCTGGTAATTCAGGGATTGTTTGACGTACACGCTCTTTCCATTCTTCATCTACGTATAAAGGTACAATATCAGGTTCAGGGAAGTAACGGTAGTCATCTGAGCCTTCTTTAACACGCATAAGAATTGTTTTACCAGTTGATTCATCAAAACGGCGTGTCTCTTGTCCAATAGTACCACCGTTTAATAATTCTTCTTCTTGGCGTTTTTCTTCGTACTCTAAACCTTTTCTAACATAGTTAAATGAATTTAGGTTTTTCAATTCAGTTTTTGTACCAAATTCTTCTTGTCCATAAGGACGTAATGAAATATTGGCATCACAACGTAATGAGCCTTCTTCCATTTTACAGTCTGATACACCTGTATATTGAATAATTGAACGTAATTTTTCTAAGTAAGCATAAGCTTCTTTAGGAGATCTAATATCTGGTTCAGATACAATTTCAATTAATGGTGTACCTTGACGGTTTAAGTCTACTAAAGAGTATCCATCTTTATGTGTTGATTTACCAGCATCTTCTTCCATGTGAAGACGTGTGATTCCAATACGTTTTGTTTCACCATCTACTTCAATATCAATATAACCATTTTCACCAATTGGTTGATCAAATTGAGAAATTTGATAAGCTTTAGGATTATCTGGATAGAAATAGTTTTTACGGTCAAATTTAGAATTTGTAGCGATATCCATATTTAAAGCCATTGATGCACGCATAGCCCAGTCTACAGCACGTCTATTAACAACCGGTAATACACCAGGATATGCTAAATCAATAACATTTGTATTTGAGTTAGGTTCAGCTCCAAAATGTGCTGGTGATGGAGAGAACATTTTTGAGTCTGTTTTTAGCTCAACGTGAACTTCAAGTCCGATAACTGTTTCAAAATGCATTATTTCCACTCCTTATAATTTTTCATATGCGTCATGTAAATTGAATTGTGTTTCATATTGATATGCCACACGATATAACGTCTTTTCATCAAAAGGTTTACCGATAAATTGTAAGCCAATTGGTCTACCGTTTGATTGCCCACAAGGAACAGAAATACCTGGTAAACCAGCTAAGTTAACAGGTGTAGTTAATAAGTCATTAGCATACATAGTTAAAGGATCATCGATTTCATCACCTAAGTTAAACGCAGTAGTTGGTGCAGTTGGACCTACAACAACATCATAGTTTTCAAAAACTTTATCAAAGTCATTCTTGATTAATGTTCTAACTTTTTGTGATTTTTTATAGTAAGCATCATAATAACCAGAACTTAATGCAAATGTACCTAGGAAGATACGACGCTTAACTTCAGCACCAAATCCTTCTGATCTAGACATTTTATATAATTCTTCTAATGATTGCGCTTCTTTTGAATGGTAGCCATAACGTATACCATCAAAGCGAGCTAAGTTCGCTGATGCTTCTGATGACGCGATAACATAATATGATGGTATACCATATTTCGTATTTGGAAGTGATACTTCATCAACTTCTGCACCTAGAGATTTAAGTGTTTCAACTGCATTCTTAACAGCTTCTTTAACATCATCATTGATACCTTCACCTAAATATTCTTTTGGTAAAGCAACTTTTAAGCCTTTAATGTCTTTACCAATTTCTGAAGTAAAGTCAACATCTTCAACTGGTGCACTTGTAGAATCATTTCTATCAACGCCTGAAATTGTCTCTAGAACGATAGCGTTATCTTTAACATTTCTTGTAATTGGACCAATTTGGTCTAATGAAGATGCAAAAGCAACTAAACCGAAACGTGATACACGCCCATAAGTTGGTTTCATACCCACTACACCACAATATGCTGCTGGTTGTCGAATTGAACCACCAGTATCTGAACCTAGACTGAATGGTACTAAACCTGCAGCAACTGCTGCTGCTGAACCACCTGACGAACCACCTGGAACAGCTGTATGATCGAATGGGTTAACAGTTTGTTTGAAATATGATGTTTCAGTAGAACCACCCATAGCAAATTCATCCATGTTTAGTTTACCGATTAGAATCGCATTTTCATCATGTAGTTTGTTCATTACAGTAGATTCATAGATTGGAACAAAACCTTCTAACATCTTACTAGCACATGTTGTTTCCACATCTTTAGTAATGATGTTGTCCTTAATTCCCATAGGAATACCAAACAATTTACCTTCCATTTGGCCTTTTGCTTGTAATTCATCTAATTCTTTTGCTTTTTTAATAGCATTATCTTTATCTAGTGCTAAAAATGATTTAATAGTAGAATCCGTTTCTTCAATTGCATCATAGATGTCTTTGACAACTTCTGAAGGCTTAATCTCATTGTTTTTAATCATTTCTGATAATTTTTCAACTGATTCATAACGAATACTCATCTTAAGCTTCCTCCTCATTCATGATAGCTGGTACTTTAAATTGACCATTTTCTGTCTCTTTAGCATTTTTTAATGCAAGTTCTTGAGGAATGCCCTCGATTGCTTCATCATCACGTAACACATTTTGTAAATCTAATACATGATAAGTTGGTTCAATACCTTCTGTATCTGCTGTGTCATTTTGTTTAGCAAAATCTAAGATACTTTCAAGTGTATTAGCCATTTCTTCAGTTTCTTCTTCAGAAATTTGAAGTCTTGCTAAATGTGCTATATGTTCAACCTCTTCACGTGTAACTTTAGTCATTTATTAAAAGCCTCCTTATTACTCATTCATCATAAAATTGTATCAAATTTTCACTTAAAAATCTAAATATTTATTGAGACAACATAACTTCATGACATTATTGATGATTAATTCATAGGTAAGTAATTAATAAATGCTTTACAAATAATGTAACTCAATTATTAATTTAACGATAATAATGACCTAAATTTTATATCAAAAATATTTATAATCTTTAATTTGCATGTTACGTATAATAAAATCAATAAATATTTTTACATTTTGTAAACGCTTACTACCTTACTTTAAAAGTGTTTATATTTTTAAAAATTAAAATTTATACTTCTCTAAACCATTCACTACATTGTATAATATTACATGTAACTAAATTATTTAAAAAAGTTACATACTCATGCAATTGAAATTTACCAATGTTTATAAGTCATCTAAGTCTTTACATCATATAAAAAAAGGGGGTATTTCTTTATGCTTATTTTAGGAGCAAGCTTGCCTAGTCAAGTTAATACCAATTGGCAAACATACATAATGATTGCGATTTATTTTATTATTTTACTTATTATTGGATATTATGGCTACAAACAAGCTACAGGTAATTTAAGTGATTATATGCTTGGTGGACGTAGTATCGGCCCATACATCACAGCTTTATCTGCAGGTGCATCAGATATGAGTGGCTGGATGATAATGGGGCTACCAGGTTCAGTCTATAGTACTGGTTTATCAGCAATATGGATAACAATTGGTCTCACATTAGGTGCATATGTTAACTATCTAGTCGTTGCACCAAGGTTGAGAGTTTATACTGAAGTGGCAGGTGATGCAATCACCCTTCCAGATTTCTTTAAAAATCGACTTAACGATAAAGAAAATATTATTAAAATTATTTCTGGTTTAATAATAGTTATATTCTTTACTCTATATACGCACTCTGGGTTTGTATCAGGTGGTAAACTATTTGAAAGCGCGTTTGGACTAAATTATCATTTTGGATTAATTTTAGTTGCAGTTATCGTTATCGCTTATACTTTCTTCGGAGGATATTTAGCTGTATCTATAACTGATTTCTTCCAAGGTGTAATCATGTTAATTGCAATGGTTATGGTCCCTATTGTTGCAATGTTACAACTTAATGGTTGGGATACATTTTCTCGAGTTGCTGAAATGAAGCCAACAAATATGGATTTATTTAGAGGCACAACCTTCCTAGGTATTGTTTCATTATTTGCATGGGGTCTAGGTTATTTTGGACAACCTCATATCATCGTTAGATTTATGTCTATTAAGTCACATAAAATGCTACCTAAAGCTCGCCGTTTAGGTATAAGTTGGATGACTGTAGGTTTACTTGGTGCTGTAGGCGTAGGATTAACTGGTATCGCATTCATTCCAGATAATCATATTAAGATGGATGATCCTGAGACACTATTCATCATTATGAGTCAAATTTTATTTCATCCTTTAGTAGGCGGGTTCTTATTGGCTGCCATTCTTGCAGCTATCATGAGCACAATCTCATCACAACTATTAGTAACATCAAGTTCATTAACTGAAGACTTTTATAAATTAATACGTGGTGAAGAGCGTGCGAAAACACATCAAAAAGAATTCGTGTTAGTTGGTAGATTGTCGGTATTAGTTGTGGCAATTGTAGCAATTGCAATTGCTTGGTCTCCAAATGATACAATTCTTAACTTAGTTGGCAACGCATGGGCCGGCTTTGGAGCTTCTTTCAGTCCCTTAGTATTATTCTCACTTTATTGGAAAAAGCTAACACGAGCTGGTGCTATCAGCGGTATGGTAGCAGGTGCCCTTGTTGTAATTATATGGATTGCTTGGATAAAACCTTTAGCGAGTATAAATGAAATTTTCGGAATGTATGAAATTATTCCAGGATTCATCGTTAGTGTCATCTTTACATATGTAGTGAGTTTATTGACTCAACATCCAGGTGACTTTGTTGAAAGAGATATTGAAAAAGTTAAATCTATTGTTCGTGAAAAATAATAATATTAAACAAAAACTACGGATAACCCAATTTGTAGGCGTTATCCGTAGTTTTTATGTTAATTATTATAAATATGAACTTGAGGCTCTTTATCTTCTTTAGATTTACTAATTAAGGCTCTTGGTGTATTTCCGTCTTTAATTCGAATTTCATAGCTATCGATGTTGTCTAAATATTTTCTAGCTTGTTCTGTAACATATTGAGTAATACCAATCGTTTCAGCTTGACTATAATAATCAATAGGTAAATCTATAGTTAATTGTGTTGGTTTTTTACCGTCAAATTTAACTTTACCTACTGCTTGAGTGAAGTTAGTAAAGTAAGATTGTAGGTTGTCGTTGAATTGTTTAAAATTATTATTCAAATTTTCATTGTATTTTTTTGCTGTTGAAGATGGCAATAATGCTGACACTTGATCAATTTTTTTCCATTTATTAATTTTAGTTTGATCATCATCAACTGTAGTATTAGCAATAAATTCTCCTGGTGTAATTGAATTTTGATCGGATTGTTTATAAATCGCAAAATGAATAGGAATATCTTTTAAAGCATCATTGGCTCTCAATCTTGTTAAGATTTCTGAAGCCATTTGTTTACCTTGTTTTTTAATTTCCTTATCATCAAGTTCTTTGCTATAAGTTTCTCCATCTTTCTCTTTCTGATAATAATAAACACTATTCATGGCTAAACCAATTGTCATACCTTTAATATTTTTTCCTTTTGTATCCCCACTATCGTAAAAATCTTGTTCAAGAATATTAGATAAATAAGCTGGAGATTGTTCTGCGATTTTTTCTGGATCATCCTCACCTTTGTGTGATGGATTTAATCCTAAATTCTCACTCGCTTTATTGGATTCTTTCTCTTTTTCACTCATTTTATCTATTTCTTTTTTAGTGTATTTGGGATTTAAATAACTATTAAGAGTATCTTTATCTAGATATTGTCCGTCTTGATAAAGGTAATCATCAGTTGGAAATACATCTTTGCTTAGTGTCAATAAACCACTTTCGAAATCGTCACCATTGTAACTATTTGCCATGTTATCTTGTAATACACCACGGGCCTTACTTTCTTTAAATGGCAAAATCGTGCGGTAATTATCACCTTGTACGTTTTTATCTGTTGCTATTGTTTTCACACTATTTGAGTCAGTTTTAGTTTCTTGTTTATTCACAGATTGGTTATTTTTATTATCATTGTTATTGCCACATGCCGTTAACAACACAATCGACGTTATAATTAAGAATAGGGTCCGCTTCATTGCCGTTCTCCTCTAACTTGATATTTCATTTTGTTTAGCCACGAATTGCTCTTCTGTCCAAATTTCAGTACCAAACTTTTCTGCCTTAGTTAATTTAGAACCTGCATCTTCACCAGCAATTACTAAATCTGTTTTTTTAGTTACACTACTTGTAACTTTTGCGCCTTGTAATTCTAACCAGGCAGATGCTTCTTTTCGTGTCAGTTGTTGTAATTTACCTGTTAAAACAATTGTTTTATCTTTAAAATCAGGGTGTCCTTCTATATCAGAAGTTTTAATTCCATTATAAACCATATTGACATTTTTATATTTTAATTTTTCAATTAATGCTTTAATATCTTCATTTTCTAGATATGTCACTACAGATTGAGCTAACTTATCTCCAATATCATGAATACTAATAAGTTCTTCTTCGGTTACTTGAAGTAATCTATCCATTGTTTCGTATTTTTCAGCTAGAACTTGACTTGCTTTAACTCCTAGATGACGTATTCCTAAACCAAATAATAGATGCTCTAGTGAATTGGTTTTAGCATTTTCAATCGCTTTTAGTAAATTTTCAACTTTTTTGGAACCCATACGCTCTAAAGGTAATAAATCGTCTTCCGTTAGGTAGAAGATGTCGGCCACATCTTTAATCACATTGTGATGATAGAGTTGTTGTATGATTTTAGTTCCTAAGCCATCAATATTCATGGCTTGACGTGATACAAAGTGAATCAGCCCCTCTACAAGTTGAGCTTGACACTTTGGATTTATACAACGTAATGCAACTTCCCCTTCAATTCTTACCAACTCATGGTCACAACTCGGACAATGTGTTGGCATTGAATACGGTAATGTACCTTCAGTTCGGCGTTCCATAATACTTTTCACTACTTCTGGAATTATATCGCCAGCTTTTTTAACTACTACACTATCCCCAATTCTGATATCTCTCTCATGTATTAAATCTTCATTATGTAAAGAAGCTCTAGATACAGTTGTCCCAGCAACTCTTACAGGATCAAGAATCGCAGTTGGTGTTACAACACCTGTTCTACCAATACTTAACTCAATATCTTGTAATGTTGTTACCACTTCTTCGGCAGGAAATTTATATGCAATCGCCCATCTTGGAGATTTCTGAGTGTATCCCATTTCATCTTGTTGTTCAATGTCATTCACTTTTATAACGATGCCATCAATATCATAGGATAATTGTTCACGTTGTTTTGTCCATTTCTCAATATATTCTAATACACCTTCAATATCACCCACGCGCATACGTTCATGATTTGTCTTAAATCCTAAACGATCTAATTCATCCAACGCACCACTCTGAGTAGTTGCATCAAAATCTGTGAAATCATTAACACTATATAAGAATACACTTAATTTACGTTTAGCTGCCAATTTGGGATCAAGTTGCCTTAACGATCCCGCTGCTGCGTTTCGTGGATTAGCGAATGGTTGTTCTTCATTCTTTTCTTTTTCTTCATTTAGTCTTATAAAAGAACTACGAGGCATGTAAGCTTCGCCACGAACTTCAAAACTTAATGGTTCATTAATCTTTAATGGAATAGCATGAATGGTGCGTAAATTTTCAGTGATATCTTCACCTGTAGTACCATCCCCTCGAGTTAAACCTTGAACGAAGCGACCTTCTACATATTTAAGGGACACAGCTAATCCATCAATTTTCAATTCACACATATATTCAACACTACCGACTTGTTCACGAATACGTTGATCAAAACGACGTAATTCGTGTTCATTGAAAGCATTACCTAAACTTAACATTGGTGTATCATGATTGACTTTTTCGAAAGATGATTGCACCTCTCCTCCTACACGTACAGTAGGAGAATCAGGTGACTTAAATTCAGGATGTGCCTCTTCTATATCTATTAATTCTCTTAATAATTTATCGTATTCACTATCTGGCACTGAAGGATTATCTTGCACATAATATTCATAACCATATTGATTTAATAAATCATGTAATTCATTCACACGACTTTGGATATTGTCCATAAATTAATCCTCCTTTTTCTCGATTGGGGCAAATTGAGCTAATAGGCGCTTTGGTCCTTCTGATTTAAATATAATATCTAATTCAACTGAGCCATTTTTCTCATTAACGTTACTTACCATGCCTTCACCCCATGATTTGTGCGTAACTTTATCTCCTATTTTCCAATCAGAAGCAGAGACTTGTTTTTTAGAAGACGTTGTACGTTTACTAAATCCACGCTTAGGTTGTTTGGATGATGTTTTTGGGGTAATCGTTTGACGCTGTTGCTTAGATGGTGTCTCTAATAGCTCTTCCGGGATTTCACGTAAAAATCTTGAAGGCATATTAGATTGTGAGCGTCCATATAACATTCTAGACGTCGCGTGCGTAATATATAGAACTTCTTCAGCTCTTGTTATTGCTACATAACAAATCCGACGTTCTTCTTCCATTTCGTGGTCATCATCACTCTTAATTGCACGAATATGTGGAAATAGCGATTCTTCCATTCCCATAAGGAATACAATTGGAAATTCTAAACCTTTCGCCGAGTGCATTGTCATAAGGGTTACGCCACTCTCAATTTGAGCTTCATCGATGTCTGCTACTAGTGATAAATCCGTTAAAAAGTTAATCAAGGATTGTTCTTCTAATGGTGTATTCTCTTCATAATCTTTAGGTACTGACATAAATTCATCTATATTTTCAAGTCTACTACGTGATTCCAGTGTTTGTTCGCGTTCAAGCATATCTCTATACCCAGATTTATCTAATATTTCAACAACAATTTCACTTACCTCTAAAAATTCCTGTTCTTTAATTAAGTTTTGAATTAGTTCATAAAATTTAATGCACTCTTGAGTTACTTTTTTTGAAAGACCAATAAAATCTACTTCTGCCAATGCGTCAAACATACTTATATTGTTATCATTCGCATAGCGTTGAATTTTCTCAACTGATGAAGGTCCTATACCTCGTTTTGGAACATTGATTATGCGTTGTAAACTAATTTCATCATTACTATTAGCTACTACTCTCAAATAACTTAATAAGTCTTTAATTTCTTTTCTGTCATAGAATTTTTGGCCTCCAACCATCGTATAAGGAAGATTAGATTTCATAAATGTTTCTTCTAAAACACGTGATTGTGCATTGGTTCTATAAAGTATTGCCATATCACTATAATCTTTTCCAGCTTTACGGTGTTTCATTATTTCTCTAACCACATACTCAGCTTCATCACGCTCAGTCATTGCTTCATAATATTTAATTTTTTCGCCACCTGTATTTGCAGTCCACAGGCCTTTAGGCTTTCTTTCTGAGTTATGTTTAATGACTTCATTTGCAGCAGTCAGGATGGTCTTTGTAGAACGATAATTTTGTTCTAAAAATATCGTTTTAGCATCAGGGTAATCTTCTTCAAAAGATAGGATATTTTGAATGTCTGCACCCCTCCAACCATAAATTGACTGATCTGAGTCACCAACTACACAAAGATTTTTAAATTTACTAGCTAACAACTTTACTAATGTATATTGTGCTTTATTTGTATCTTGATATTCGTCTACGTGAATATATTGGAATTTGTTTTGATAATATTCAAGTGCATCTGGAATGCGTTCGAACAACTGAATTGTTTTCATAATTAAATCGTCAAAATCAAGTGCTTCATTTCGAGTCAATTGACGTTGGTATCCACTATAAACAGTAGCTACCATTTGCGAATGGAAGTCATTAGCCTCATTAATTGCATCTTCTGGTGTTTTAAGTTCATTTTTTAAGTTACTAATCGCCCCAATAAACATTCTTGGTTCAAAGCGTTTACTGTCAATATTTTCAATTTTTAGAACGTCTTTTATGACGGATTTTTGGTCAGTAGGATCAATAATAGTAAAATTACGTTCAATGCCTATTCTATCTGCATCACGTCTTAATATTCTTACGCACATAGAGTGGAATGTAGACATCCAAATCACTTGTGCTTCTTCCCCTACTAATTGTTCAACACGTTCTTTCATTTCTTTAGCTGCTTTATTTGTAAAAGTAATTGCTAATATATTGTAAGGAGAAACGTCTTTTTCATCTAATAAATAGGCGATACGATGTGTTAATACTCTCGTTTTACCTGAACCAGCGCCGGCCATAATTAGTAATGGACCTTCTGTAGTTCTTACCGCTTCACTTTGCTCTTTATTCATATTATTAACTAATGAATTCATTTATTAGACTCCTTTTTTATTTTTACTGTTTTAATAGCCTTTTTAATATCGTCATAAATAATATTACCTACTATAATAGTGTCAGCATATTGTGCCATCTCTCTGGCTTGTTCTATAGATGTAATGCCACCGCCATAAAACAATTGTGTATTCGTTAATAATCTGGATGCGGCTTCCACTTTTTCAATATCGCCATACTGACCACTATATTCTATGTACATCAACGGTAGTTTGTACATCTCATTAACCATTTGCGCATATGCCTCTACATCTTCAATATCTATATTAGTATTTGATTGCGTTAATTTTGCTACTTTACTATCAGGATTTAAAACTAAATACCCTTCTAATACGACTTCATCAAAATTAACCATGAATCCGAATTGCTTTAGAGCTTTATGCATCATTCCATTATGATATGTAGTATCCTTACTATTTAGAACTGTTGGTACAAAATAAAAATCGAAACCAGGAATAATACTCTCAATATTAGATATTTCAAGGACTAATGGTAATGGATATCTTCTTACTCTACTCATCAAATGAATGACATTATCTTCGGTAACATTATCTGTGCCACCAATCATGATAGCATCAGTATCTGACATACATAGTGAATCTAAATCATTATCACTTATTTCTTTGGCGGGATCTAATTTAAACACATGTTGCCACGCTTTAATGTCATACATATTCCTTTAACTCCTTTTTTTAACATACACTAAATTATATCATTTTTGTTGTACCAATTCTAAACAGAATCATTAGAATCTATACTGTCTTTTAAAGAACGAAAGACCTAATATCTTATAAGTTTATTTGTTAAAAATTAAGTAAATTAAAAGTTGTTTACTTACTATTAGCCTGTATAAATTCAATATAAAACAGAATGCTCCCATCAAAATATCCAAATTATTGTCAATTTTGAAGGGAGCATTTCAATTTATAAATATATATTAAACGTATTATTATTTTTTTGTTTCTATATTTAATCGTTCTAATATCATTGTATATGCGTCATTACCCCATTGTAATGATCGTTTTACTCTAGATATTGTTGCTGTAGAAGCACCAGATTCTTTTTCGATTGTTGCGTAAGTATACCCTTGTTTAATCATCTTAGCAACTTGTAATCTTTGAGATAATGATTGTAATTCATTGACAGTGCATAAATCATCAAAGAATTGATAACATTCTTCTCTATTTTCAAGTGTAAGAATTGCATCAAAAAGTTCATCTAACGCTTGTCCTCGTAATTTCTCTATTTGCATCTCAAACAACCCCTATAATCCGTTTTCAATATAATCTCATTTTAACGCATTAAATAGTTAAAGTGTAGTATTTTTATTGAAAACCGTTAACTTATTACTCTAAACCTGCACGTTTAAAGATTGTATCAACTTGATTTAAATGATGTTCAGGGTTGAAACATTCATCTAATTTTTCTTTAGAAAGCACATTAGTGATAGACTCATCCTTTTCTATTAATTGACGGAATGGTGTTTTAGTTTCCCAAGATTCCATTGCTTTAGGCTGCACTCTATCATATGCTTCTTCACGAACCATGCCTTTATTAATTAACGCTAGTAATACACGTTGTGAGAAGATTAGTCCAAATGTTTTATCGATATTATTTCTCATGTTGTCTTCAAAAACAGTTAGTCTATCAACAATATTAGTGAATCTATTTAAAGCATAATCTAAAGCAATTGTAACATCTGGTAACATGATACGTTCAGCTGAAGAGTGAGAAATATCACGTTCGTGCCATAAAGGCACATTTTCATAAGCCGTTGTAATGTAACCTCGAATCACTCTTGAAATACCTGTTATATTTTCTGAACCAATAGGATTTCTTTTATGAGGCATAGCTGATGACCCTTTTTGACCTTTTGCAAACGCTTCTTCAACTTCACGTGTTTCTGTTTTTTGTAAATTACGTATCTCTATCGCAAATTTTTCAAGAGATGTAGCTACCAGGGCTAGTGTAGCGATATAGTATGCATGACGGTCACGTTGTAATGTTTGAGTAGAAACGGGTGCAGTATCAATACCTAAATGGTCACATACATATTGTTCTATTTCAGGAGGAATGTTAGCAAATGTACCAACTGCACCACTCATTTTACCAACTTCTATTTCTTTACGTACCTCTTTGAAACGCTTTAGATTACGTTTCATTTCTGTATACCATAATGCCATTTTAACACCAAATGTAGTCGGTTCAGCATGTACACCATGTGTACGCCCCATCATCAATGTGTATTTATAATTTTTAGCTTTCTCTTCTAAAACTTTTATGAAACGTTCAATATCTTTCTCAATAATTTCGTTGGCCTGCTTTATAACATAACTTAGCGCTGTATCAACAACATCTGTAGAAGTTAAACCATAGTGAACCCATTTACGTTCGTCACCTAACGTTTCCGATACTTGTCTAGTAAATGCCACAACATCGTGTCTTGTTTCTTGTTCTATTTCTTGCGCACGTTTCACATCTACTTTAGCATTCTTTCTAATTTTTTTTACATCTTCTTTAGGAATGTGGCCTAATTCACTCCAAGCTTCACAGGCCAAGATTTCAACCTCTAACCAAGCTTCATATCTATTTTGATCAGTCCAAATATTTGCCATTTCTTCTCTTGAATAACGATCAATCATTTCTAAACTCCTATTCTATGTATAAATTTATAATTCAAAACTGTACATTAAACGTAAATTATCAAGAAAGGTTCGTTTTTAAAACTTCATTTTTATTTTAACAGATAATTAATCAAATGTATAAATCTTTTTTTACAAACTTAGTATAATGGATTTTATCTAAATAATACACTTATCTAACAATAATCCGATAATAAAAAGAGTAAAAAGAAGTTGTACTTTAGCTTCTTTTCACTCTTGATAAAATTAATTTAAGTTGTAATTCACATTATTAAATCAAAGCTTTTTACCAACAAATTGAATATCCTGTCTTAATACTACTACATTACCTTTTTCATCTTCAGTGTATATAGGTTTTTCAATTCGTTTAACTGGCATATAGCCTTCTTCACGCATACGTGATAAACATTCTGAGATTGTTTCATTTTCATTTACTTTGAACTTCATCATCATGCTCCACAACACTTTCTATTTCTTCTACTTCGTATGCTTTTACTTTTCGAGTTCGAACGCCTTTAGTCCAGAAACCGCCGTGAATTGCTCTTGGCTCATATGCTATAATAAACGCTTTCTCATCTAAATTTCGTACTGTCTCCATTAATTTACGTTCATAACGTCTTGGCGTTAAAATCTGCATTACCATTCGACTACCATCGCGACCATATGCTGCATAGTGTGTAACACCATAACCTAAATTTCTTAACTCATTTGGTAAATCAATTTCATACTCTGATGAGGTTACATTTACGACTGTATACCCTAATGCGAGTCTTTCTTCAATTTTCATACCTACTAAAATCCCAATCGAAAAACCAAACGCATAAGCAAAGATATTTTGAATTTGGTCTAAACTAGACATTACCATACCAAGACCAACTACATATACTAACACTTCAAGGAAACTTACTGCAGCCGCCATATAACGATAACCTTTTAACGTTAATATTGTACGCATTGTTAAAAATGTAACATAAAAAACGTTGATGACGAATATCGCTAATACCATTGACCATGGATTTGAAGTTATCACTGACATACTAATCCCCTTTTCTTACATGGATATCTAAAATCGAGATAATTTTATCAGTGAATTTTTATTTTGTCACTAGAAAATCTTTTTTAATTTTTAGGCCAAGTGTAACGCGTATAGGCTAATTCACGTTTATGTGCATTTTTGACATAGTGATTTTCAATCGTATCACGGGCTTCACTAGATATGTGTTTTCCTTCTAAATAGTCATCAATTTGATCATAAGTAACACCCAAAGCTTCTTCATCAGGTAATTGTGGTTTATCATCCTCTAAATCTGCTGTGGGAACTTTTTCGTATAAATGCTTTGGTGCATTTAAATATTTAAGTAGCTGTCTTCCTTGTCTTTTATTTAGACCAAAGATAGGTGCAATATCAGCAGCACCATCACCGTACTTAGTATAAAATCCTGTAATATTCTCTGCAGAATGATCCGTACCAATAACAATACCACTACGATTTGATGCGATTGAAAATTGAACCTTCATACGTTCACGTGCTTTTTCGTTACCACGTTGAAAATCCGTTAATTCAATACCAGCCTCGTTTAAAGATTTAACACTTTGATCAACAGCAGGTTTAATATTGACAGTAATGATTTCATCAGGATGAATAAAGTTTAATGCGTCTTCAACTTCTTCTGCATCTTTCTGCACACCATATGGTAATTTCACAGCGATAAATTGACAATCTCGCCCTTCATTACGTAATTCCCCAACTGCTAGCTGCGCTAATTTACCAGTCAAAGTAGAATCTTGACCACCAGAAATACCTAACACTAAAGATTTAATAAATGAATGTGATTGCACATAGCTTTTAATAAATTGAATAATTTCACGTGACTCTTGTTCACTATCAATATGTTTCTTCACTTTCATTTCATTGACTACAATATCTTGTATATTAGTCATTGTCTTCCTCCATCTCTTTTACGTGTTCTGCAACTTCGAAAATACGCTTATGTTTGTTATCCCAACAAGCTGTACTTAAATCCACAGGGTATTCTTGAGGATTTAAATAACGTTTATTTTCATCCCATAATTTAGATAATGCATTTTTAGAGTATTCTTGTGCCTCTTTTTCACTCGGCAATTGGTATACAAGTTTCCCATTTTCAAAGATTGAATGATGCAAATCAATCGCTTCAAAGTGTTTGATATGTTTCATTTTATACGTGTGAACTGGATGGAACATTTTTAAAGGTTTTTCATTATTTGGATTCTCATGTTCTAGAGTAATATAGTCACCTTCTGCTTTACCTGTTTTAGTATTGATGATGCGATACACTTTCTTCTTACCAGGTGTTGTCACTTTTTCTGCATTGTTGGACAGTTTAATTCTATCAACATATCGACCGTTATCATCTTCAACTGCTACTAGTTTATATACTGCACCAAGTGCTGGTTGATCATAACCAGTAATTAATTTTGTACCTACACCCCATGAGTCAACTTTAGCTCCTTGAGATTTCAAACTCATTATCGTTTGTTCATCTAAGTCATTAGATGCAATGATTTTAGCATCTTTGAATCCCGCTTCATCTAGCATTCTGCGTGCTTCTTTAGATAAATAAGCAATATCTCCAGAATCTAAACGGATACCAATGAAATTGATTTTATCCCCTAGTTCTTTCGCTACTTTAATAGCTGTAGGAACACCTGATTTAAGCGTGTGGAACGTATCAACTAAGAACACACAATTTTTATGGCGTTCTGCATAAATTTTAAAAGCTTTATATTCATCACCATATGTTTGAACTAAAGCGTGTGCATGCGTACCAGAAACAGGTATACCAAATAATTTACCAGAACGCACATTACTAGTAGAATCAAAACCACCGATATAAGCAGCTCTAGCACCCCAGAGCGCAGCATCTAACTCTTGAGCACGGCGAGTTCCAAATTCCATTAATGTATCATCAGGTGCTACTTGACGAATTCTACTTGCTTTAGTCGAAATTAATGTATGGAAGTTGATTATATTAAGTAATACGGTTTCTATAAGTTGCGCTTGAATTAATGGTGCCTCCACTCTAAGTAAGGGTTCATTTCCAAAACACAATTCACCTTCTTGCATTGAGCGAATATTACCAGTGAACTTTAAATTTTTTAAGTAGTTTAAAAAATCATTTTTATAACCTATTGACTGTAAATATTCAATATCAGAATCACTAAAATGAAAATGTTCAATAAATTGAATTACTCTTTTTAAACCATTAAAAACTGCATATCCACTCTCAAATGGCATACTTCTAAAATACAAATCAAATACTGCATTTCGTTCATGAATACCATCATTCCAATAGCTCTCTGCCATGTTAATTTGGTATAAGTCATTATGTAACATTAAACTGTCATCTTCGTAACGATACACCACAATCTCTCCTAACGATGTTTTAGTACATTTTATCATAATTCAGTAGAAGTGCGTATTCACATACCATTGATACAATTAAAATTTAAATAAGTACCAATAAGACAAATTCGTGACAATCTATGTAATTGAATGAGTTAATTCAATGTCTAGATTATAATATGAACCGAGGTGGTTATATGTTATTGGAAGAAGCAAGAAGTTTTATCGAAACGATGTATCGTGAACTTAATTACAATCCATCTATTTTTGATAAAAGAATAAAAGAGATAGGAAAAGAAATTGAACATACTGGTACATATACGCATACTTCGGAAGAATTGACGTATGGTGCTAAACTTGCTTGGCGTAATTCTAATCGCTGTATTGGACGCTTATTTTGGGATTCTTTATATGTAGAAGATGCTAGGAATGTTGATAATGAGCGTGATTTTATAGATACAATCAATCATCATCTTAAACATGCGACGAATAATGGTAAGATCAAGCCTTATATAACGATTTTTTCACCTAATCAAGCACCTCGTATCTATAATAATCAACTTATTAGATATGCTGGTTATGAACATGCCGGTGATCCATCTGAACGTGAAATCACACAATTAGCGGAGCATTTAGGTTGGAAAGGCAAAGGTACTGATTTCGATGTACTACCACTCATTTATCAATTACCTAATGATTCTATAAAATGGTATGAATTACCCCATGAATTAATAAAAGAAGTTGAAATAGAACATGAACATTATCCAAAATTAAAAGATTTAAATTTAAAATGGTATGGTGTTCCAATCATTTCTAATATGGATTTGAAAATTGGTGGCATTACTTATCCAACTGCCCCGTTTAATGGATGGTATATGGTAACCGAAATAGCAGTACGCAATTTCACTGACTCTTACCGCTATAATTTATTAGAAAGTATTGCAGAAGCGTTTGAATTTGGTACACTAAAAAATAATTCTTTTAATAAAGATCGAACACTCGTTGAACTTAATTATGCGGTATACCATTCATTTAAATCTCAAGGTGTTTCTATTGTTGATCACCTAACTGCATCAAAACAATTTCAATTATTTGAAGAAAAGGAATTAGCAAATAACCGTGATGTCACGGGTAAATGGTCGTGGTTAGCCCCACCACTTTCACCGACCCTAACCTCAAATTATCATCATGGCTATAATAATGAAATCAAGGATCCTAATTTTCATTATAAAATGAAACAGTCAATGAAATGTCCATTTCACTAGTGTTCGATAATACGAGGTGACGAACAAAGATGCGTTTATATTATTTAGGCCCTAAGGGAACATTTTCTTATTTAGCTGCAAAAACTTATTTATCTGAGGAAGAAGTTACATATTCACCTAAATCAAATCTCTATGAAGTAATTAAAGCCGTTAATAGTCATAGTGATGCTGTTGGTATCGTACCTATTGAGAACTCAATTGAAGGTACTATTAATATTGTAGCTGATGCACTTGCACAAGAAGATATATACGCTCATGGCGAAATCCATTTAGATATTAATTTTGGTTTATACGCTAATAAAGGTACTTCACTGTATGATATTGAAAAGGTTTATTCCATTGCACCTGCAATAAGTCAAACGAGTCAATATATCCATCGACATCATTTCTTATATGATTATGTTGATAGTACTATTCAAAGTTTAGAGAAAATTGACACACATATCGCTGCTATTGCACCATTAGGAAGCGGAGAGTCATATGGTTTCGAACCGATAGACACACATATACAAGACTATCCACATAATGTCACTCGTTTTTTGGTAGTAAAAAGTAACGAGCACTACAATGAATCTGCTTCTAGTACGCTATTACTGATAACACCTAAACATGATAAAGCTGGATTATTAGCTAGTATACTTAACACATTTGCATTATTTGACATTAACTTGTCATGGATTGAGTCTAGACCTCTTAAGACGCAGTTAGGTATGTACAGATTTTTTGTTCAAACCGATATTGGGAAAAATGAAAAACTCAATAAGGTTATCACAATATTACAGACTTTAGAGTTTGAAGTTAAAATTATAGGTGCATTTAATCGCCATTAGATAAGTATCGTAAGGCATTATGACGAAATTATAAAAAATTGTTGTCTTGCCCTTATTTAACACTGATGTATCGAAATTAAATAGCCAGTAAATGCGTCTTCAAAACGTATTTACTGGCTATTTATTGTTGGGTTGTGTTCGAAAACATTATCTCTACTCAGTCTACATTAATTTTTTTAATAGTAACGTCTTCACCCTGGTTTAGGGTTAAATCTTCTATATCTTCTAAATGTATGGTTTGTGATGCTTTATCAAAAGTATTACCGGCGATAAACACTTGCTGATGTTTTATATTATTATAGCTTCTAATGTGAATGGCATCTTTTTTCATTTCTCCAATAAAGTGATTACCAATCACACTGAAATTCTCACCAGCTTGAGATTCCATAACTTTGCCAGTAACAGGGTCAGCAGCATTTTTTCCATCTTTTACCCCTAAAAATCGAATACCACCTTTACAATTTTTGAATTTATTGCGTGAAATAATCATATTTTTAGCTTTTAGAGGTGTTAATGCATAGTCTTGAGTTCCCTCAAAACAATTATCTTTTATATGCACATTTTCGTAGAACTTGTTATACCTGCTTGCATGTGAGCCAATTGCTCTATTCCATGGACGCATTTGATGGTCATCTGAATTCCCAAAATAACAATTCTCAATGACTACATTTTTAGTGATGGTTCCGTCTGTCGTCCCAAATTTAGGAAACGCACCAGGTACTTGAATATCTAATTGAATTGCTTCAGAAAATGAACGATCCCCATCAAAATCATTAAAACCTTTAAAATTACAATTCTTGATATACAAACCATTAATACCACAAGCGTCTAGAGCGTGTCCGCCAACTACGTTTAATACTGTTACACCTATTAATTGAATATCTTCTGCATGTCCAATTGACATCGCAGTATTATTGTATGGATATTTAGAGCCATTCATATCAAACGTACCACCTTTGATATAAATATGACTATTACCTTGATACCCTTTATAAAAACCGAAACGATGGCCATTTTTTAAAAGTGCATCTTTACCACATCTTATTAATGTCGTATCATCTTCTAGTAATAAAGTTGTTGAGTCATAAATGATGAGTGCTTTCGAAATATAATATGTACCGCTAGGTATAAGTACAGTGTGTTCACCATATCTTGCTTTATTCAGTGCTCGTTGTATTGCTTTAGTGTCTTTGCGTTTATTACATCCTTTTAATCCATAATCTTGAGCATTTATTAACATAACGTATCCCCTATCTAAACTTTCAAACCTATTATATTGTTATATACCATTTTAGAATGAGATTAGCTATAATATATATAATGATTAATGAGGTAATAATTTAATCGTTTCTATATAATTATACAATTTTTAAATACCTCAAACATTTAATAGAGAGGAAGATTGATCATGACTAGAAAAGCACTAATAGTAGTAGATTATTCTTATGACTTCATTGCAGATGATGGTCGATTAACATGTGGTAAACCTGGGCAAGATATTGAATCTTTTATACTGAAGCGTTTAGAGACATATCAGTCTGAAGGCCATGACATTTTCTTTATGATGGATTTACATTATGAGAACGATATGTTCCATCCTGAGACACAATTATTCCCCCCTCATAATATTGAGGGCACAGCAGGACGTGAATTATATGGTAAGATTAAAGCCTTTTATAATAACTTTAGTGGAAACAGTAATATTCATTACTTAAATAAGCGCCGTTATGATTCATTCTATGGTACACCTCTAGATAGTCTATTGAAAGAGAGAAATATAAAGGATATTGAAATAGTAGGTGTTTGTACTGATATTTGTATTCTACACACTGCTGTTTCAGCCTATAACTTAGGGTATAACATTACAATTCCTAAAGATGGTGTTGCTTCATTCAATGAGAGTGGTCATAAATGGGCATTAGGACATTTTGTAAACTCATTAGGCGCAGAGGTAGATGTAGCTAAATAAAACATGATAAAATAAGATGAAAAATTAAATGATAAGGGTGGATAATAACAATGGCAAAAACTTATATTTTTGGACATCAAAATCCAGACACAGATGCAATAGCTTCAGCTATCATCATGGCTGATTTTGAACAATTAACTGGTAACTCTGAAGCAACGCCATATCGTTTAGGAGATATTAATCCTGAAACTAAATTTGCTTTAGATTATTTTGAAGTTAAAGCACCAGAATTATTAAGTGATAATTTAGATGGTCAAGAAGTAATCTTAGTCGATCACAATGAGTTCCAACAAAGTGCAGAAACAATTTCTGACGCAGAGATTAAACACGTTGTGGATCATCATAGAATCGCTAATTTCGAAACTGCTTCACCGCTTTGGTACCGCGCAGAACCAGTTGGTTGTACTGCTACTATTCTTTACAAAATGTACAAAGAACGTGGCTTTGAAATTAAACCGCATATCGCAGGTTTGATGATTTCAGCAATTATTTCTGATAGCTTATTATTCAAATCTCCTACTTGTACTGATGAAGATGTAAATGCAGCTAAAGCTTTAAAAGATTTAGCAAATGTTGATTTAGATGAGTATGGCTTAGAAATGTTAAAAGCTGGTGCATCAACTACTGATAAATCTGCAGAGGAATTATTAGACATGGATGCTAAATCATTTAATATGGGCGACTATGTTACACGCATTGCCCAAGTAAATACTGTCGACATTGCTGAAGTATTAAACCGTAAAGATGATCTTGAAAAAGCAATGTTAGAAACAAGTTCTAATGAAAAGTATGATTTATTTGTATTAGTAGTTACTGACATTATTAATAGTGATTCTAAAATCTTAGTAGTAGGTGCAGAAAAAGATAAAGTCGGCGAGGCATTTAAAGTTCAATTAGATGATGGCATGGCATTCTTATCAGGCGTTGTGTCACGTAAAAAACAAGTGGTACCTCAAATTACTGAAGCTTTAACTAAATAAAACATATTGGCAATTTAGTTATCGCCTTTATATACGCAGTTGAATGAATCTTTTCATTCAACTGTTTTTTATTGAAAAATATTTAGGGTATAGATATGATGAATTACATCATTTATTTTAATTTAATTCTTTAATATAGATTTTACTATTTAGGAGGTATCACACATTGCCAAGCATTGAGCAACAATTTGAAGAAAGTAAAGCTTTTTTCAAAACACATAAAACGAAAGATTTAAAATTTCGAAAACATCAATTAAAACTTCTAAGTAAAAGTATTAAAAATCATGAAAATGATTTACTAGATGCTCTAAAGACTGATTTAGGAAAAAGTCCTGTTGAAGCATATGCCACAGAAATTGGTATCACACTAAAAAGTATTAAAACTGCAAGAAAAGAACTTAAAAATTGGTCTAAAACAAAACAAGTTGATACACCTCTATTTATGTTTCCTGCAAAAAGTTATATCAAACAAGAACCATATGGCACAGTATTAATCATTGGTCCGTTTAATTATCCCGTACAGTTACTATTTGAACCTCTAATTGGAGCTATTGCAGCTGGAAATACTGCTATTATAAAACCATCTGAATTAACACCTCACGTTGCCACGGTCATTCGTCAAATTATTGAAGACGTATTTACTACGGATTATATAGATGTTATCGAGGGGGGTATAGAAGAAACACAAACATTAATTAAGCTGCCATTTGATTACATATTCTTTACAGGTAGTGACAAGGTTGGTCAAATCGTGTATGAAGCAGCAAGCAAAAATTTAGTTCCTGTTACCCTTGAATTAGGCGGAAAATCTCCAGTTATTGTAGATGATACCGCTAATATTAAAGTTGCTAGTGATCGTATTAGTTTCGGTAAATTTACTAATGCAGGACAAACATGTGTGGCTCCAGATTATATATTAGTTAACAAGAAGGTTAAAAACGAATTGATTGAAGCACTTAAACAAAGTATTCAAGAATTTTACGGTACTAACATAGATGAAAGTCCAGATTTTGGTCGCATAGTCAATGATAAACACTTTAATCGCTTAAATGAATTACTTAATGTGCATCAAAACCATGTTATTTTCGGTGGTAATGCAAATGCTACAACACGCTATATAGAACCAACTATTTTAGATGGTATTACGTCAAGTTCTAAAATCATGCAAGAAGAAATCTTTGGACCTATCTTACCTATTATTACTTATGATGATTTTAATGAGGCAGTAGATATTATTCAGAGTAAAGCTAAACCGTTAAGTTTATATTTATTTAGTGAAGATGAGAATACTACACACCGTGTATTAAACGAATTATCTTTCGGTGGCGGTGCAATTAATGATACTTTAATGCATCTTGCTAATCCTAATTTACCATTTGGTGGTGTCGGAATGTCTGGCATGGGACAATATCATGGTAAATATACTTTCCAAACCTTTAGCCATAGCAAGTCATACATCTTTAAGTCTACCCGATTAGATTCAAGTGTTATGTATCCGCCCTATAAAGGTAAATTTAAATATATTAGAACATTTTTTAAAAATTTGTAAAAATTTGTAAAAAGCCACGACATTTTACACTGCCGTGGCTTTGTATTTTTACTTAAATAAAACTAACATGTACACCTTCAGGTGCAATTTGCTGATTATCTGTTGGCGTTAATTTACCTGTATTTGTGTCTCTTTTAAAAACTGTAATTTCATAATTACCCTCTTGATGGGCACAAACTAGATAGTCATCTGATTCAGTAATATTAAAATCTCTTGGGAATTGGTCCCCACTTTTAACGATTTCTACAGGGTTTAGTCCCGCGCCATTCTCTGTAATCGTGAATACCGCAATACTGTCATGACCACGGTTACTAATATATAAAGTTTGTTGATCATTCGATAAGCGAACAGCCGCTAATTTAGTGTCATCATTAAAATCTTCAGGAACAGTTAAATGACGTTCTAGTTCTTCAAATTGACCATCTTTATATTTAGCTACGCTAACATAATTAGATAATTCATGAACAATATAGGCATATTCACCATTATTGTGAAATGCAATATGTCTTGGACCATCTTGATCTTTAAATTTAGAAACTTTGTATTCTTTAAGACCTTCATTACTGAATTCATAAGTTACAACACTGTCTGTACCTAAATCAGTAGCTACAACATATTTGCAATCGGGTGTTTCATTTATATAGTGGACATGTGAATGCTCTTGACGCTCATGACTTCCATGTGGATAGTCGTGATTTAATTCTTGAATTAACTTAATAATCTCACCTGTATCTTTATTCAATTGATATATTCTAGCGATACCAGCGCCGTATACTGCTTCAAATAAAAAATTTTGGTCTGATGATACCGATATATAGCAACCTGTACCCTCTTCAGATTCTAAGCATTTATTAATTAATGTTAACGAACCAGAAGCTTCTTTTTTAAAAGCAGCTACCCCGCAGTGTGCGCCTTCTTTAGTGATTGCGTATAAATAATCATCTGTTTGAGCAAGATAAGTAGATGCTTCAATCTCATAACCAGTATTAACAGAACTAATTTGTCCACTGTCTTCATTTAATTCGAATAAGTAAATACCTTTACCTTCTTTTTTTGTGTATGAACCGATATAACCCTTCGTCGTCATCAGAATACCTCCTATTTTCTAATTACCTTTATTTTATTAAAAGATTGGTGTCTATGACAATTATTCTTAATCATTGTTTGAATTTATTGAAATAAAAAACCAGTAACTCCAAAACTGAAGTCACTGGTTAAATTAATATTATTACGCGTTATTACTTTCGATATCTGAAACGATTTCTTTAGTTTTTCTTTCGATATCTTCAAAGTCTTTCTTGAAGATGTAAGCAAATGCTACAACACCTACACCAACTACTACTGATGTAATAACTACTAAGCTTAATAAGAATTTGAATAAACCTTTAATTAAATCCCACATGTATGTTTCACCTCTAAATAGATATAAGTATGTTTACAATACTATATATTATCATACTTACTGTTATGGTTAAATAGATACCTTTTTACGTCTTATAATAATAACTATAAAATAAATTTCAAAATTCAAAAACTTCATAAACTTTCAATTGTAAATTAGTTTAATACAACCACCAAGCTTTTACTTTGTTATATACTTTTAAATATGCGTCCTTAAACATAGTACCCCTCCTTGTTTTTTAAATTTTTCTTGCTATCATGTTCAGTATAATAATAATTATATTCGTTTTCAATTAGTGCTATTTTACAATATTTAGAATTTTCAGGAGGCCTTCTCATGCAACAAGTGAAATCAGATATTATGACGTTTAAAGGATCACATTATGATTTAGGGGTCAAAACAGCGCTATGGCTAAAACAAACACCCTTATTGCAAAATCGTGAACGTGAATGGAAAAAACGTATGCCCCGATTTGATATAGATGTTAACGAAACGTATCAAGTATTTCAAACATACGCTCCAGAAATATGGGAAGAGTTAATGGGTATGCAAGAAGTACTGAACTTACCTACAAAACAAATGATATTAAATTTTGCACATTACCGTTTCACAGATTTACAAGAGAGTGGATGTACTGTATTTCAAGGTAAGGATTTTATGGTGCGCAATTATGATTATCATCCTGCCACATACGATGGGAGATATTTATTATTCCAACCTAATGACGGTGGGCTAGCGCAAATTGGGCCTACGTCTAGAGTGACAGGTCGTATGGATGGTATGAATGAAGCTGGCTTGACGATGGGCTATAACTTTATGCATCGTAAACACCCCGCTAATGGCTTTGTATGTTATATGATTGGTCGTCTTGTTTTAGAATATTGCAAAGACGTTGATGAAGCCGTTAGATTCTTGAAAGAACTTCCTCATAGAAGCTCATTCAGTTATATTTTAATGGATAAAAAGCTTAATCACGCAATCGTTGAGGTTACACCACGTTCATTTGATGTCAGATATGATAAAGTATGTACAAATCATTTCGAAATCTTAACGCATGAAAATCGTAATTACACAAAAGAATCACGTGAACGTTTAGAACGTACTGTCTCACAAACCTCTCAAAGCTTAGATAAACATACAGCTTTTAAATTATTTAATAATCCAAAATTCGAAATATATAGCAAATTATTTAAAAGTTGGTCAGGTACGATACACACTTCAATGTATGAACCGCAAAACTTAACCGCTTGGATGACACTAGGTGAAAATCAAACACCCACATCAATAAATTTTCAATCCTGGTTAGATGGAAATGAGTTAACTATCCAACAATTTAGTGGTCTAATTGATACTGATTTAACATTCGCAAATCATTAAAAAAACGACGAACTTTAAAATCGTTCGTCGTCTTATATAAGTGATTGCCTCTTATTGTGTAGGCAATCATTTTACTTTATTGTGATATCTTCTTTTACCGTATAAAATTCAATTACATTATTACTATTTCCTACCTTACCTTTATTAAAAGATTTATTTTCAACTTTTGCCTCTCCTGTACCTGGGTGTAATTTTAATAAAGTATTTTTAGGTTCATCTTTATAGTCCAAATGAATATAATCATGCTTACTTGATCCTTTTACATCTGTTTCACTATTCATGTTTGTGAAATTAAGATAACCAAGTTCACTTACAAATAACGATTTTTTTATCTTTGAATTATTTACTTCGACGTTACCTACCCCTGTCTTAAATTCACTATTAATGATATAACTGTTTTTAATTTTTACTCCACCAGCATCGCTCTTGTAGGAAAGATTATCAAATTTTGAATTTTGAATTTTTAAATATTTGTTGTCTTGATAAATCGAACCTTTCTTAACGTTAATGCCATTAAGATTCACATTTCCAAATCCTGAATATACATCTAAATTATTAATACTTTTATTTGGAAGTGTAACTTCAATTTTTGATTTACTTTGATTAAAAGGATTAATATTAACGCTATAACCCCTCTTGTCAGATTTATGCTCTTTTATGTTTAATGTATCTTTTTTGCGATATACCTTAACATCATTATCACCATAATATTTAACACCACAATGTTCTCCTTGCTTAATTGTGACTTCTGAATTATAGTTGTAAATATCTAAATTATTCATTTTCACATCACTGTATGCTCTATCATATTTTAGCTTTTTAAATTCATCTTTATCATGCACAAACCAGACTAAAGTTGCTGCTAAGAAAAATCCTACAAATATTACTATGCCTGTTATCATTGCTTTCTTCATTGTTTAATTCTTCCTTTAACCGTTTGGATATACCAAGTTAAATATTTTAATACAAGTCGATATAAATTTTGTGTAATTTTCATGGTAACTACAAATAAGACGATACCTAATCCGGCATATGAAAGGCTAAATAAGAAATTACTAAACGAATCAACAATCCCTTTAATGATACTCATTGATATTATTATTAATGGAAGAGAAATTAAAAAAACAGAGAATATAAACACAACAAACAATAACGCTATAAATATTACAATAGGGATGATGATGAAGAAAAAAGAAAGCACGCCAAGACTTAATGAAGCCATTATAGCCCTAATAATATTCCGTAGGTTGGGAGTTACTTTAGCATTGGATATTGCTTCTTTGGCTTTAACTTCATTACCTATATCATGTGGTTCTTTTAAATCCGATATAATATCTTTTTCTGATTTCCCTTTCGATTCTTGTTCATAGAAATGATTTTCATAATCATCCATGAGTTTATCTTTTTCTTCTCTTGGTAATTCATCAAGTTCTAATTCAAGTTCATTTAAAAAGGTAATCTTATCCATTATCTCACTTACTTTCTTAATTGAATTATCTCTATCTTATCGAAAAGTAGCTTATTTTGATGTGCATTGTAAAAGTATCACTTTTTAACGACTAAAAAATTCAATTCGTTTAACCACATTATCTTTATATAAAATGGACAGCTTCATATGGTGCTCTTTATCAACATAAATTAACGCATCATATCCTTTACCTACTTTATCTTTACGATAATTATCACCTAAATAATTGATTGCATGATCCACTCTATCTCCAATTTTAACACCGAAGTTGGTTGTTACATCATGATCATTAATCAATACGATCCCTTTTACTGTTTGGTGTTTATTTTTTACTTTTACAGTTAAATCTTTATGATTTTTATCGTTATAGAATTTGTATCTATCCAACTTTATGTGATGATTTATCTCATAATCATTTTCATTAAATGGTCCATTCAATTGAATATCATTTATCTTCACTTCAGTAAGATCAATAGTTTTTTCATTTTTATAGATTGTAAGACACGTAACCACTATAATAGCTATTATTGTAAAAATACTAAAGATTATCCATCGATTTTGAATGCGCAAACGTACCACCACTTCTATTCTTATTAACTTAAATATATCATAACCACTTACTGAGAAACATCTAAACCACTACAATCATTTCTTATAGAATTGTAACGTTGCTTTAACGTTCTTATTATTGTGATAAAACTAATATATTTTAAGTTTTATAATTATTCTTTCTTAGTAAAAATTGTTATAATGATATAAATTTAACGGGGAGGTTTTATTTATGGCTAATTTAGAAACATATTTTAATAATAGTCAGCCACTTGATGAATATATCGATAGCATGACTTTGAATAAAGATAATGTATTAACAATTTACAATGCATTCACACTACCTTCATCTGACGATAGAATCAATCAACTTAAAGATAGTTCTTATTCTAAAGTCTTGGTTATAAGTGAAGATTGGTGTGGCGACGCTATGATGAACTTACCTATATTAAAGCGTATAAGTGAATCACTACAGCTAGAAGTACGCGTATTCCATAGAGATGAAGACACAAATCTCATTGATCAATATTTAACAAATGGTACAGCACGCTCGATTCCAATCTTTATCTTTATGAATGATCAATTTGAACAGGTAAATGTTTGGGGCCCTAGAGCTCGTGAAGCTCAAGAATTTGTTACTCAACTTAGAGCTGAAAAACTACCACCTAAAGATGCACACAATTATGAGGATAAAGAAAAAGAAGTACATCATGAAATCGCTTCTAAATATAAATCAGATACTGAGTTATGGAATCAAGTTTATGACTCTATAATCAGTAAGTTAATGCTATAAAAGTATATAAAGTAAGAGGGTAATAAAACAAATTTTGTTTTACTACCCTCTTTTTTGGATATCAATTTCTTGGCATATATTATATATCCCGTTTAGCTGCATAAGCAATATTAGCAATGAATAAAACAACAATTGATGCTAAAGAAATAAACCATTGCCAATTTGAAAATTTAATACTATCCGTTTGAGATTTCTCAGTTAAGTAACTAAACGGAATATACTTTAATGATTTTTGAATTTTTTCTCCCCAGTCAGGAATCAAACCAATAAAAGGTTGAATAAATGGAACTATAAATACTAAGAATATACCTAGTGTAAAGATTACTGCCGGTTTTTGAACAATTAATGTAACTAAGAATAAGAGTAAACCAAAGAACAGTAAGAAGATAAGATAGAACCATATGTTCGTTAAGAACTTATCTCCGTCTAAATTTTTTCCATCAGTAAATGCTTGTACTAACATTAATGTGATATATGTGATGAGTGCAAAAATGAATGAAAATAAAATAATTGAAATTGTTTTAGCAATAATATATCCAATTCTATTTTTCACTTTATTCATATAAAGTTGAATCGTACCTTGTGAATAATCACGTGTAATTGTCTTAATCACTACTAACAAGCCAAAGAATAAGAACATCCAATTTGCCATAGATAAAATAGATGAATAATTTACTTGATCATTATTTCGTGCCATTAAGAACGTTATTAATCCTAAAACTAACCAGATTAAAATTAGTGCTATATATGTTAAATAGCTTTTACAAAAACTCAATATATCATATTTAACTAATTGTAAACTTCTCATTTATTTGTCACCTCTTTGATTAATATTAAAGTACGTATCACGAAGCGAACTTTTTCTTGTTTCAATATACTTAGGATATAAATCTTTTTGTGCTAAAGATTTGAGTAATTGTTTATAATCTTTTTGTGCTTTAATCATTATTTCTCCACTATCTTTGTGTGATTGAAGCACGTTAAAATGTTCTGTTAAATAGTCTAGTGCTGTATTAAATTCACTAACTTCAAATTTAATCGATGTATGATCTTGTGCACTACCATCTTTCATATTGACATCTTGTACAAAATTTCCATCACGTAGAAAGACAGCTCTATCACAAATCAATTCAATATCTTCCAATTTATGACTTGAAATTAGAATTTTCATTTCTAAATCATTCACTAATGATTGAATAGTCTCTAATACATCAATTGAGCCATCTGGATCCATACCGTTTGTCGGTTCATCAAGAATTAGATATTTGGGTTTGTTCATTAATGAAACTGCTATCGCAAGTTTTTGTTTCATACCCATTGAATACTTTTTTACTTTTTTCTTAATGTATGGTCTCATACCAAATGCGTCAATGATTTTATCTGTATATTCTTTGTCGAAACCTTTGCCTAGAACTTGAGCAAATAATTTCAAGTTATTTAATCCTGTTTTATTATCATATAATTTCGGATGTTCAATAAGATAGCCAACGTTCTCGTTATCATTTAATTGAACTTTCCCTTTAAAATTAATAATATTGCCATTCATGACTTTCATTAATGTTGTTTTACCAACACCATTTTTACCAATTAAACCTACAATTTTGCTATTTCCAAAATCAAAATTGATATTATCTAAAACATTGTTATCTCCATATGTTTTTGTAATATTTTCTAATTTCATATAGGCCCTCCTTTATTTTCACGATGAATTATACGTCTTAATTGAATCAAATAATTTATAACCATCCAAACAATACTTAAGCTTAATAAACCATAATTGTAATATATGCCAAAGATATTATAAGAAATATGATGATGAAAAACGAATGCATTAATTAGTGTAAAAACCATTGTAATAGCGAATGGAAAAACTAACATCATTATCAAGATATAAGGTGCATATGATATCCCTTCGCGTTTCTTTTCAGTATTCCTACTAAATGCAATTGGAATACTTAAAAAGTTTACAAATATAAAAGCAATCGCAGTTGAGTATCTTAAATCCCCAAAATCAATATTAGAAGATTGAAAATTGTACAAAGCGATAATAACACCACCAAAAAGTGTTAATACGATACAGGTAAGGTAATTCGCATTAAGCATGTCTTTTTTAGAGACAGGTAAACTTTCGTAAAACAAATATGAACTTTTACCTCCTAATCTTCTATGTAGTCTAAACAAGTGTCCAGAGTCTAATATGCTAACCGCCATTAATGTGATTGCAATCGGTGCATAGAATAAAAAATAAAGTTCTGTTTTAGAAAATACGAAAGCATATAACGGATTTAATAGAAGTAATAAGATATAAATGGCAATCGTTATACTCCTACATTTAAAATTTCTAATTAGTAATTGTTTCATTTTATCAACCTACTTTGCTGAAAATCCTGTTGATTGTCATTACTTTTAGACTTTTCGATGTAGATCATAAGTTCTTCAATCGTAGGTTGTTTAATATTAACTTTTTTTCCGAACAATTCTTTAAACACTTGTGCCTGTTTAGTAAAACCAACAAAACCTGTCGACTTCACTTCTTTATAAAGGAACAAGCGATTTAATTCCTCGTCTAAATCTTGATTATCACCTTGTACAATTGAGTATTGTTCTTGAAGTTGATGACGAAAACCTTGCATAATAATTTCTCCATCTTTTATATGTACAAGATAGTCAGCAATTTTCTCTAAATCCGAAATAATATGGGTTGAAATAAATAAAGTCTTATGTTCGTCGAGTAATTCACTTTGTAAAATTTCTAACACTTCATTACGAACAATAGGGTCTAACCCCGCAGTTGGTTCGTCTAATATAAACAATTCAGCATGGTGACTCAAAGCTAGTGCTAAAGACAATTTCATTTTCATACCTGTAGAAAAATGTTTTATTTTTTCATTGAAAGGTAAATTGAATTTTTCTAAATAATTTTTAAATGCTTGTGAGTCCCAATCGGTATAAAATGGTGAAACCATTTTTTCAAGTTTTTTTGCAGTCCATTGTTGGTTAAAATAAACTTCTGAATAAACAAAACCTATTTTATTTTTTATCCATTTCGGTTTGTTTGCTATTTGTTCACCAAATATTGATATATGACCATGATTAGGTTCTATAATATCCATTATCATACGAATTATCGTTGTTTTCCCTGCCCCATTAGCCCCAATGAATCCAGTTACAAATCCTTGAGGAATACTGAATGAAAGATTGTTTATTGAAAATGCACTACTTTGTAACGAGACATCTTTTACTTCAATGACATTCATTCTTCTTCCTCCTCATAAATTAAAGCTAGTATTTCTTTTAATTCCTTGAGAGGCATATCTATTGTTTTTGCTTCTTTAATCATTAATCGAGCAAGATTTTCAATTACAAAGAATTGCTTTTCTTTTAATATGGAACTATCTTGTTCTTTAACAAATGTACCTTTTCCTCGAACAGTTGTTACGAATCCTTCTTTCTCAAGATCTTCATAAGCTCTTTTAGTTGTAATTAAACTCACCTGTAAATCCTTTGCAAGCTCACGCATCGAAGGTAAGTGGCTACCAGCTTCAACATAACCCTTTAAAATATTCTCTTTTATTTGTTGTTTGATTTGTTCATAAATGGGTTGTTCACTGGTGTTCTTCAATATAATTTTCATTGATGTCCCCCTTTAATAACTGTATATAAATAATATACACACTATATACACGTTTGTAAAGGAAATAATGTAAACACTTATAATTATTGGTATTAAAGCTACAAATTGTATATACATTATAGATACAATTATTTTTAAAAATAAAACTCTATATCTAACGTCAAACGCTAGTATAGAGTTTAAAAATGTTATTTTCTGTTTTTCTTTCTATCATTATTACGATTAATAAAAGCACATATGATAAACATAATTGCTGCTAATAATAATTTAACACCTTGATTCTCGTGTCCTGTAGCCTGTAAATAATATCCAATAAGAAATAAGATAATTGCCAAACTAACGAAAATCTTAGTTAAATGTTTCATCATAATCAACACCTCAATACATGTATTATAACAAATTAAAATTATAAATTTGCTTACTAAATACATTTAAAATTGAAAATATTAATCCATGTGTTACAATTTAATTGTATCCACGAATTACATTACACAACCCCTAACTTGTAACGGCAAGTTAGGGGTTTTTGTGTATGGTCATCTATTTATCTTTACACTTAGATTCTAACCAAACACGAAATATAACGAGTATACCACCCGAAATTAATGTCACCATACCATCTAATAGCCACGACATTACACTACACCTCCAAATGAAAAGTGTCATATCTTATGATGACCTGACATTATTCTAACATAAAATACGAACAAATGTTCGCATTTTTTAAAAACTCAATTCTCAATTCTATGTAATCATTATAAGAACACTTTATCTTTAAGTGATTTAAAGATAATATATTATTAAACACTAAAATAAAGTGAGGTTAAATAAATGAACCCATTAGCACAAAATTTAAATAATCAACTTGTTGATCATTGTCCAGAAATATTAAGTATGCTATCAAATTTAGGTCAATCAATGTATTATCCAAAAGGCATTTTATCTCAATCTGCTGATGCTAAAAAAACTAAATATAACGCTACAATTGGAATGGCTACTAATAAAAACGGGAAAATGTATGCTGATACTTTATTTGATGTCTATAATCATTTATCTCCAGATGAAGTCTTTCCGTACGCCCCACCTCAAGGATTAGAAGCTTTAAGAGATTTATGGCAAGACAAAATGCTAAAAGAAAACCCTGATTTATCGAAAGAGACAATTACTAGACCTATTGTCACTAATGCGTTAACTCATGGGTTATCTTTAATTGCTGATTTATTTGTAGAGAGTGGAGATACTGTTTTAGTACCAACACATAATTGGGGTAACTACAAATTAATTTATGAAACACGTCATTCTGCAAATATTGAGACATATTCAATCTTTAACCAAGAAGGACATTACACAACAAATGATTTAGTTACTACTTTAGAAAATTTCAATCAAGACAAAGTCATTTTAATTTTAAATTATCCAAACAACCCTACCGGCTATACACCGAACAATGATGAAGTTACAACTATAGTTTCAGCGGTTCGTTCACTAGCTGAAAAAGGAACAAAAGTGATAGCTGTAGTAGATGATGCATATTATGGTTTATTCTATGAAGATGTTTATCGTCAGTCTATTTTTACTGCACTAAATCAAATTGAATCAAGCAATATTTTACCAATTCGTTTAGATGGTGCTACTAAAGAATTCTTTGCGTGGGGGCTACGTGTTGGTTTCCTTACATTTGGATTAAATAATAATGTTGCTAAAGAAGTGCTAGAAGCGAAAGTTAAAGGTTTAATAAGAAGTAATATTTCAAGTGGACCAATGCCTTCTCAAAGTGCTATTAAATACGTTTTAGAAAATAATGATGAATTTGATAAAGAAATCCAACAAAATATAGATACATTACAAGAAAGATATGAAGTTACAAAAACTGTTGTTTATGACGATAAATACAAAAATCATTGGCAAGCCTATGATTTCAATTCTGGTTATTTCATGGCAGTCAAAGTCAATGGAGTAAATCCTGAAGAACTACGTACGCATTTAATTAACGAATATTCAATCGGTATTATAGCGTTAAATGACTCAGATATCCGTATTGCTTTCAGTTGCATTGAAAAAGATGACATCCCACATGTTTTTGAATCAATCGCAAAAGCAATCGATGATTTAAAGTAAGAGATTGATATAAATAAAAAAAGTAATTAGGATGACATTGAAGAAGTATTTATATTCGATTTATTCAATCTATCGAAATTAAAAATAACTCGAAAGCTGTGATATAAATGGTAATTATTTTTTCAATATTGCTTATTATTACATTAATCTCCACTTCGTATTATTTGTATCTTTACGCTTTTACTTCGAAAGGACATGTACCCAAAAATTTATATTTGTTCATAGTATCACTCATCCTATTTATCTTATTTGGAGCATGGTTATTAGATTTATTATAAATTTTCGGATTATAGTTCTTAATTAAAAGACGAGTCTTGGGTTTAATTCCTAGACTCGTCTTTATTTTAGATAATATGGTTTTTCAAATTGTTATAATCTTTCGAAAGTTAAGTTATCTTTATATTTCTGTTTCTTCCATTTTCTAATTTCAGTTCTAAATGACTTAAATGGTGCTACGATGTTAATGTGAATCCATTTCCAAACTGGCCATTTGGAAGGCGTTGATGAAGCCCATTGCCTTTTCCGCTCTCAAATAATGTTACATTATCTAAACTTTTAATTAAATTAATAATGCTATCTACTTCCTTATTGAACTGATTAATAAGTTGTTCTAATGTGTAGTTTGAGTACGTTTTATAGAATTCTTGATATAATCCTCCTAAATTATTCCACTTATAGTCAGGACTTGGGGTTACAACTGGTATATTTTTTATTATCATTCTCCCACGATTGAATTAAATTTAACCATCCAAGCTGGTATGCGATCATCTGTGCAGGTGTTCTATCGACACCAATTTTATATACATCCTTATCTGATTCTGATACATCACTAAATTCATTAATAAAAAGTTCAGCCCTCTTACTAATTTCAAATATTAAATCATCTTTATTTGAATAAGTATGCATGTTATCACCGCCTAACATTTATATATTTATTATATAATATTTCATTAAATTAAAATATGTATTTATCAACTATATTAGAACTTAAATTATTGGTATATTTATTGTTAAAAAGCTTCACCCCCACTAAAACCGATTATATAATAAAATTTCTTTTTTAATTTACTTCTTAAATTTTCTATTGTGATAGGATTTGTGAACCAATAAACCTCCGCTTTGTAAGAAATAACAAGTCAATGCTTAGTAGCATTAATGTTTTCCTTGTATTTGATTTTTCAAAATCAAAATTACTATTTTTTCAATAATATTCTTAATATAGGGCTTCAGTTTATTAATCTCATCTTATTTCCTACAAACATTATACAAAAACCTTATTTATAGACATAATATGTCCTTTCTATTTGTTAATTTGTATTGAGTACCACTTAAAAAAGTGGTTTTTAATAATTATCAAGGAGGAAATCTAAAGTTTTAGTAACATCAGTATTAGCCGGAACATTATTATTTACAGGGGTCGGAGCAAGTCAACATGTACATGCTACTGATAGCGTAGTAAATGCTAACAATGCTACTAATATCGCTGTTGAAGTTATGAATAAAAATGGTAAGGATGGCCCTAGATTAGAAAATTATTATGATGCAGAAAATAAAGGAAATTACTATTTTAGTTCAGTATGGAAATAAATCTGGTGCTGGAACTGGAGCTATAAGGGTTTATAAAAACGGTGATATAACTACAGAGAGTGGATACAATGCTACTATTGATAAAGGTAACTTCACTTATAATGGTAAATATGAATTGGACAAATCTTTGTATAGCCAAAAGCTATCTAACGATAATTATCAATCAGTTCAAAATACTACTAACAAAACTACATCAACTGATGACATCAGTAATATAACAAATAAAAATAACATTTCATTAAACGAATCTAAATCAAATAGTAAATCTTTATCAGAAACAGGTAAGCAATCTAATTCTGGTTTAATTTCAATTTCGCTTCTATATTATTTGCAGCTGGTTCATTAATAGCATATGGGAGAGTTTCTAAAACTAATTAATTATTATCATAAGATATTAACAATACTTATTCGGGGGATCATTTATAAAACGTAAATTAATTTATTTTATCTCAATTACTGGCTTGGTATTATTACTTGCTGCATGTGGTAATGAACTAAAAAAAGGAAAATATAATTTTGCACAGAGTAGTGGTATTGACTATTTAAATGTCGACATGGTTTTAGAAGTTCCAAAAGATAATGCCAATACAGCTAAATTAACATATGGTGGCGAAACATTAAAACTTACAATAAAAGGTGGAAAAATGATATTTACTGATGGTAATGATAAAGAAAGTATAAATTATAAAGTTGAAGAAAATGGCGAAACTATCAAATTAGATGGCGGAGAAGGTCATAATGCTATATTTAGAAAGCAATAATCACCCAAAAATCCTTTAAATTTGTTTCAAAGCCATTTTTACTTGTTTTTTTAGTCATATTTTAGATAACATTATTAAGTAAAACTTAAAAATATCGAACCTTCATATGAACAATAAAAGGGTAGCTACTTCAGCTACCCTTTTCATACTCTATCATAATATATATATCGTTTTACATCATACCTGGCATTAAGGGCAGTATGAAATAGATATAAATCACATACAAAAAGCCTATTAAATCAGCATTTTGCATTCTTTAAACATTCATTTTTTTTAATTTTTTCATTTCATTATGACCAAGTTATGACCACCAATTATTTCACACACAAACCTTTATAAATATATTTACAATAATTAATATGTTTATCCATAGAATGATTTCTCGTTGCAATATAATGCTTCTCTCAGCATCTTATATCACCTAACAAAGTTAAGTGTAAAACGTTAAAATTGAAAAAACACAAGATATTTGTGCACTTTACTTTTAATAAATTTCTAGCTACATCTTTTTTGAAATGTTTTATTTTAATACTCAATTATCAGTAAATTTTTAAGCTGGTTTATATTCCATAATTACTATTTTATTGTTTAGCCTTTTTTTCAGATAAGGTATATATCTACAATACCCAAAGAGCCCCCACCTTTTCTTATGGTAGTCAAAGTAATTATATTCATTTATAACTTTCATTTTATTTGGTAAAACTTTATCCAATTCATTTAAATCATTGTATCCATATTTAAAAACAGGTTGTGAGGATAATTTTGATACAGATTTATGTCTTTTTGTATTATTTGCAATTGTTTTTGAGCAAAATTCAATCGCAAAGGCCAAATTATGATCTCCAAACTTTTTAATAATAGTATGTAATAATTTAGTCATTACACTCTCATCAAAATACATCAATACACCTTCAAAGATAAACAATATATTTGACTTACTATTAAAAAATTTATAATTTTTAACATCTTCAATCCAACTGTAATCCAGCATTGATTTAGCTATCATCTTATAACTATCTGTTTCTTTAAAAAATGTTTTTCGTATTTCTATTGATTCAGGTACATCTAAATCTATCCACGATATTTTTTCTTTATTAAATCTTTGAAACCTTGTATCTAAGCCACAACCTATATTGACCACAATCAAATTTTTATTATCCTTGATAAGTCTTTTAGTAACACTATCTATTATCACAGAACGTATACTAATTCCAATTTGAGACATGTCATCACATGTAACATTTTTGTACATATCATCTAAACCATCAAATATTTTTTTAGATAGTGCGTCTTTTATTATTGGTTTTTCGTATTCGTACTCTTTTGCTCGAGCTATCAAAGGAATTAACATTGATTCGGGAATTCCATCCAGTCGTTTCATTTAATCACTCCTTAAAAATATTATTATTAATACATTAGAAATTTTTATAACTTATTTCTAGTGAGATTTATTTAAAATTTCTTTTTTTAATTTACTTCTCAAATGTTCTAATGTAATAGGATCTGTGAACCAATAATCTTCTGCTTTATATGAAATTACATGTCCTTTTTTTACAGCTTCAATATTCTGCCATGTATGTGTTTTTTCAAAATCAAATTTTCCGTACGAAGGTTTACTTAAAAATATATAATCACCAGCATATTTACTAATATTTTCTTTTGAAATGGAAGCATAACCTTTTTTATCTTCTTGTAATTTATCTTTATATTGCTTTGTCATTGGCATACCGAATGCATCATGAACAATATCCAAACCACGACCCCATGTAGAGTTATATATGTATATTTGCTTTTCATCTGGTTCAAACACAGATGCTGTTGCTTGACCAACTTTACTTTGAATTTCTTTTTTATCTTTTCTAGTTTTATCTTCCCACTCTTCAATCCATTTTTTGGCTTTATCCTCATTATTAGTCAACTTGCCTATTTCTTTTAATATTTCTTTATGATTGTATTTATTGTATGTATATGGGACTGTTGGCGCTATTTTTTGATATTTTTTAATATTTTTATCCATAGCATCTACAACTATTAAATCTGGTTTTGCTTTAGCAACTTTTTCAACATCGTTTTCTCCAATATAATCAACCCCTTTTAAATAAGGTTTTAAGATTGAAGAATCTTTAGTTATATCTGAAACAGCAATTGGTTTGATTCCTAACTTTATAAAATCACCAACATAAAATCCAGTTAATACAGCAACTCTTTTAGGTTTCTCTGGTACTTTCAGTGTTTTACCATTTTCAATTTTATAGTCTATAGTCTTTGTCGAGTCACTTGTTTTATCGACAGACGCTGAACACGCAGTCAAAATAAATAAACTACATAATAAAATTCCAATTAATCCTTTCATAATATCATCCTTTCGTTTTTAATTGATATTCATTTTCAATTATAGATTTTTAAAAATAATAGTCAATACTTATACCTATCCTACTCGATGATATGAATGTATTTCGTTAAGCCATAATTAACTTATACATTGTTTTTAACGTGTGAGAGAATTTTTATTATCACATGAAAGCTTTTTGATATAGAAGTTTGTGAATAAAAAATAGGCAAGTACCGAAGTACCTGCCTAGAAAAGGATCATTCACTTTTTATATTCTAACTGATTTTTCCCCATAAGTCACTTAATACCTGACTAGTTGGAACAGAACTATTCCATGTTCTAATAGGCAAGTAATAACGTTGCCCCTCCCGTTTATATAATACCCATAAATAATTTTTATATAACTAATTTATGTAATTTTACAAGGCTCAAAATTGAGTTCTGCAGTTAAATTCATAAACATTTAGTATGGAATTTTAGTTTTGCTGTTTGATGTTATGTGTATTTTGGTGCGTTCTGGTACAGGTAAGTTAGCTATTTCCGATAAAGCTCTCAGACCTAAATGTTGGTATGTACCAACATCTTTAATTTCTTCAGAAACTTTAATGAAACGATGAGCTTGTGTTCTATCTAAGTTGATATTTTTCAACCAATTACCCAATTCTCCATGTGCTAGGTCATTTTCTTTCACATGCTTCAATCTTCGACCAATCTCGAAAATCGATTAACCAGCCTTTGATGATGTCGAATTTAACAATGTAATATATACATTTTGCATACATAGTTATTAAAACTCATTCCCCACTGCAACACAGGGCGTTTCTCAGCGTCCTAAAATACAAAAAACGTCACTCGTAAGTGACGCTTGAAACGATATATTTAACTTACCCGTATGCTAATTAATAAAATACCGACTAATACAATGTTTTTTGCTATTAGTAACTGATTGATAGGTTGTAATCATCATTTTATCTTTATTCATTTTACCATGCTGACTTGGTAAAACTAAATGTTGTGTATCAATACAAACTATTTTTATTTCGTTATCAATCAAATCGTAATACCAATATACTCTTAAACCCTCTTGAACATCAAGTAACCCTCTAATATCTGTTTTCATTAAGCCCTTTATATTTCTAATATCTTGTTGAGTATATAAAGATAAAATTGATAACATTCTCTCATCATAATTTATATTCGTAGCTTCATCGGGGTTATTTTTGACTATGCTTATATTTTCACTGAAATGGGTTATAGCATTGATTTGATTTTGTTGTGTAAAATCAGAAATAAAATTAGTAAATTTCAGATCATTATTTTGTTTTGAATACTTTACTTCTTCATTAAAAAAAACAACTTCTTTTACTTCAGCATTTCTTAACTCGATTTCTACTTTGTCAGTTTCAAATTCATTTCTAGTTGGTAAAAAATCTTTATTAACTATTTCAACGTGAACGTTCTTTTTTCTTTTTTTAGAAGTAACATTACTATTAAATCTAGGCATTTACCAATCCTATATATTCCTTAATAATTAAATCGTTATTCATAATTTCTTGCTGAGTAATTTTATTTTTCCACTCTTCATCTTCATGAGAACGTTCTACTAAACCAAAATCACTAATTTTTAAAGTACTCTTAATAATTTCTCTCAAATATTCTGTAATTTCCTGCTGCATTGTTTTATCTTCTATTTCAAAATTACTCATTGAAAAGTCTATGTCATTATAGCCAAGACTATATTTATTGTTCTTATATACGTCTCGAATAACAGGGCCGTATTGCCAAGCTTCAAATTGAGCGTCAAATAAATATTCAGGCAAGTTTAAACTTTCACTTTTTGTAACTTCATATTCTTTACTTTTAGATAGTTGCCCATATGAAGCACCATAATATGCAAATAAAAAGTATAATGTTTTTTGTAGTCTTAAAGGAGAAATGTTTTTTATTTCTTCTTTCATTAAACCAATTATATTTTCAACTGTTGTCAGGTATTTTTGCTCAGCCATGATAAACTCCTCCATAATCAACACATCATATTGAACATAAAAATAACAGTGACTATACACTGTCACTGTGTATACTTTCTATAATTGGTACACAAAAACAGTATATATCTTTGTGTGTATTCGCTAAGATGTGTTACGCATTTGCAACTCTTATTTATAATATAGAGCATTTCAACATTTTTTACCATACATCCACTCAAATTTGTCAACTTAATCTGAAATTGCGGAAAGAATTTAGATAAAATAAACCACCACCTATTTGAAGGTAATGGTTTCACATTAATCCTCTAACGGTATATCATCAACAATCATTGTTCTGTTAGGGTGTTGCTCATGTAGTTCATCTAGTGCTTTCTGTTTTTCTTCTTCCTCATCATCCGGCCAATCACCAATGTTTACAATAATAGGCGTGTCAGTGGATAATTCTTTTTTATCAGTAAATAACTTATGATACTTACCTAACATATCCCTAGCACGCAATCTATCACTAGGCTTAATAGGTATTTCCACCATTTCTACATGTTCATTGTAAACTAAGTTCATTTTGTCGGTGTCTGGGTTGCGTTGAAACTCCCCACGCTTAACAACGACCTCTCTCACTTCGCTCTCGTCACCTACTGCTGCATTACTTAGGATATGAAGTAGTTCGTTAGCTGATAGTACGCCCTCATCAATCACTTTCTTACGTTGCTCATCAATGTACTTAGCCACTTTTTCATTCTTTAGCAATCTACTACCTTGTACACTTGCAGTATGAGGACTATAACCAGCCTTAATTGCACTTTGTGTTACATTCAACGTCTTTAGGTATTCAGATATAAACTTTTCTTGTCTAGGGTTTAAATCACTCATGTTATCCCTCCTCTAATTTGTCTAATAAACTATTCCATAGTTGACGTATTCTTTCTCTACTTAACTCAAATATCTTTGCGATTTCATTTATAGATTTCCCTTCACATAGCAAGAAAAATATGTAGTATTCCCTTCTAGTCCCTACTGTATAAATAAGCTGATCTAGTTCATTGAAGAACACTTGATTACTAGTATTCTCACTTAGTTCAAAGGGTTCGACTTCATCAGTCAGTGAAAAGAAATCATCTATATTAGTATTATCATAGCTTACAACATTTGACGTTTTCTCTTTGTGATAGTCCATTATAAACCGTTTAATAGCTTGTTTATCGTATATCATGTAGCAACACTTACTTTATGCTTATAAGCGTATAAATCACGTTGTAAGCGTTCTATGAGGCTATAATCTATCGTTGAACCATTAGACTGCATATAATACATAATTTCCTTTTGCTCACTTGGCGTATATGATTTAATGACTTGTTTCAATTGCTGCATGTTCTTGTTCGATTTCATTTTGAAATGTTTTAACTTCTCTTTTTCACTTATAATATCAATCACTAACTTTTCTAGTGGGTAGGATATTGATACAACACCATACACCTCATTGGTAGTCATATGTGAGATATTTAAGTGATACATCATCTCTATTTGTATAGTGATGGCCTTAATCTTGGTATTAATAAATTTAGGGTTATATTCTGTTAGCAAAGTATATTCAGATATTTTAGTTTCATAATATGATAGTGAGTAGTTTACTCTTCTAAGGTTCATGTATGCACCTCACAAATAAAATGAGCCTATCACTAAGGATAGGCAAGATATTTATTTTTTAACTATGCGATTTTCTTCGGCCATTCTCATAAGTCTTACATCTCTTTGTGATTTTTGGGACAATTCGTCTTTTTTCTGTTCTCGGATATTTTGAGAAAATTGTTCTTCTACGACATCTAATACTTTTTGACATTCTTCTGCCGACAATGTTGTTTCTGTTAAAAGATAATTGCTAACCTTATCTAAATTGTATTTTCTAGCCATTATTTAGCACCTCTTAATTGCATTTTATTTCTTATATCAATGAATGGTAGTTCGTCTCCACTCACATAATTGGAATATTTATTAGGGCTGAAATGATTTTTGATTTCTGCTCTTACTTCCTTATCCTTCTCAAAGTTTTCTTTGTCATAAGGCCCGACGAATCTGTAAAACTCATATTCGTATTCGTCATTTAATGCTGCGATTTCATCTACCACTTTGTTATATTCCTCAACGATTGGCTCAAATTTTGCTAATATACGTTCTTTGTCCTTTTTGTACAAATG
>NZ_KV840161.1:0-201 GCF_001839115.1 Staphylococcus sp. HMSC62B09 | reverse complement strand
TTTTTAGTCGATAAGCGTTTCTCTAAGGCTTTCAATTTCTTCTCATTACTATCAAATGTAGTATAGAGTGCGTCAGCCTCGTCATCTTGTGAGTTAGCAATTAATTCTTTATATTTTGCTTTATCTTCTTTAATTCGTTGCGATAACTCTTGACGCTCATTTTCAATTTTATTGATATTCTCTCTTTGACCTGTGACATAT
>NZ_KV840160.1:0-206 GCF_001839115.1 Staphylococcus sp. HMSC62B09 | reverse complement strand
ATTTTACCTAAAACACTGATTCCGTTTTCTACGATACCTACGATGCTTGTACCCATTTCAGCCCAGTCTTTATCTTGTCCTGCTTGTACTGCTGCTGCAATTGCTTCTGCTAATTTTTGCATATTTATCTCTCCATTTCTCTATAATTTTTTAAGATTTAAACTAAGTTTTAAAATAAACGTTAAATTAGAAACCAAAGATTTTAC
>NZ_KV840159.1:0-275 GCF_001839115.1 Staphylococcus sp. HMSC62B09 | reverse complement strand
CTTTAAAACTACTTTTGGCATAGTCTATGTCGCAGTTTAAGCCACTTTTTTCTTCAGCCCGTTTTTCAGCGTAATTGATGGCACGTGACGTTGATTTCGTCGCACTTAATTTAGTTGTTGCCATATGTCATCCAACCTTTCACGTAATTCATTAATATTACGTTCTAATGCGCTATAATTCGGAGCATCATATTGATGTTGATGACAATATTTCGCAATTTGATTGGCATTCGCCCCTAATCGACTTAAATCTTTCGCAATCGATTGTCGCGTTT